>DSBP01000258.1 GCA_011049465.1 bacterium
GCCAAATCATGGTCCAGGCAGTCCCTGATAACCTGAACCTGGGGAAGTATTATCCTTCCTTTTGGAGCGCCTGTATCAATCGGCACCACAAGCACGACCGCTCCCTTGTTTTCCACAATATCAGAGATTATATGCCCGGGCTCAACAGTAATATTTTGTCCCACGCGGGCAATTAATTCCCTCGCCTTTTCGATATTTTGCCCTGGAGCACAACTTAAAGAAATGTGCTTTATTCCAAGCTTTTCGGCCACCTGCTCCTTTTCTTCATCTTTTGCATCAACGTCCGTCTTGTTAAAAACAAGAATAATATCCACATTGTTTTCCTTAAGGCGGGATATAAGTCCTGCTTCAAACTCATCAAATTGTGAATAAGTTGTGACTATAATGGCAAGGTTTATGCGCCTGATTATCTCCATGGAGCGGTTTACCCGCTTGATTCCCAGCTCACCAGTATCATCAAGGCCCGCTGTGTCATAAATATAGACCGGCCCCGGCCCCTTTATCTCCATTGCCTTTCCCACAGGGTCAGTGGTTGTGCCGGGCACCTCGGATACAATGGCCGTATTCTGGCCGGTAATTGCGTTGATAAATGACGATTTGCCGGCGTTTCTCCTGCCAAAAATACCTATCTGGAGCCTGTTTGATACGGGTGTCGTCTCCATCAGTAATAAATGTCCCTCTTTCCCGCCTGAGTCCTCTCAAGGTCTGTTTCAAGCTGCCGCGCCATATCAGCTGAATAGCTTTTTTTTATATCCTCAACATATTTCATCAGCAGCGCGTCGCCCTTTTGCCTTACCCGGGGAGAGGCATAGTCAAGCAGGTATTCCTTGAAAGTGAGCACAGCGTTCGGCATGCAGAGCTTTTTAATCCTGCCGCTCTTCGCGAGGTTCATAAAATCACAGCCCACCCTTCCGCACCTGTAATCAGCAGTACAAAACGAGGGAATATATCCGTCATCAACAAGTTCTTCAATAAAACCATCAAGGCTCCTTGTATCCGAAATTTCAAACTGGGAGCGGCTGTTGTCAGCCGCGCCCGAGGAGTATCCGCCTATGGCTATGTTTGTGCCCGCGTCTGTCTGCGAGACGCCCAGCTTTATTAGTTCGCGCCTGAAAGAGGGCTCTTCCCTTGCGGTCAGTATGAGCCCAGTATAGGGCACTGCGAGGCGCAATACAGCCACAATCCTGCGCATATCGCCATCAGAGACTCTATACGGGCTGTTTGAGGCAAAAGGTGTGTTTAATGCGGGCTCCAGCCGCGGAAATGATATTGTGTGCGAACCTACGCCAAACTCCCTGTCCATGTCAGCGGAATGAGCCAGAAGCGCGAGCACCTCATATTTCCAGTTGTATAAGCCAAAGAGGGCGCCTATGGCCACATCAGAGATTCCCGCCTCCTGCGCCCTGTGAAGCGCAAAGAGCCGCCAGTCGTAAATTGATTTTATATTTCCCTTTCCGTGCACCTTTTCAAAAAACTCCCTTTTATACGTCTCCTGAAATACCTGAAACGTCCCTATGCCCGCGGATTTAATTGTTTTATACTCCTCCTCAAACATGGGGGCCGCATTGACATTGACGCGCCTTATCTCATCATGCCCGTTTTTTACCGAGTACACAGTTCTCATTGTCTCAGCTATGTAATCAGCGTCAGAACCGGGCCCTTCCGCGTAAACCGCGAGTATTCTTTTATGGCCCGCTGCCGTAAGCGCCTTTATGTTTGAGGCTATCCTGTCATGATTCATTATTTCCCTTGAAACCCCGCTATTTGAGCTCCTGAAGGCGCAGTAGAGGCAGTCATTAACACAGCCCGCTGACATGTAAACAGGCGCGAAGAGCACTATCCTGTTGCCATAGACGCCCTGCTTTACTGCCATCGCAGCGTCAAACGCCGCTTCCCAGAACCCGGGGTTATCCTGCGCCAGAAGATACGCGGCCTCTTCCTGATTGAGCCCTTTAAGCTCGCGGGCCTTTGAAAGAATGGCAAAGGCCCTGTCTTTGTCATAGGTGAATTTTTTCGATATAAGCGATTCAATCCCGGCGTCGTCAATAAAATCCCGCCGCCTGTTGTTTTCAAGAAATCGGAAAATCTTTTCCACCTTGGCCTGTTTCCAGCCTACAACGGCCTGCATAAGCGCCTCCTCAATGCATTCTCTGCCGTAAAAAACGTATTTCTAACTTTAAACTTTCAGTTTTAAGTTTTCAGTTTGAGCTTATTTATAGTATATCGGCCTTGCCTTGTATTTTGTGTGCAGAAGTTTGTGCGCCTTTTCTCCGAGAGGCCTGCCGAGGAAATCCTTATAGAGCGCCTGAACCATGGGGTTTTCATGCGACATTCTCTTCGCAGAGGCCCTGTCGTCCTTATAAAGCCCCTCAGCGCGCCTTCTTCTCATCTCATCACTCACCATATATGGCTGTCCGCCGCCCGCGACGCATCCGCCCTCGCACGCCATAACCTCGATAAAGTCATACGGCATATCTGTTTCTTTTTTCTTTGCCTCGCGTATGGGGTCAAGAAGCGCCTTAACGTTTGCCAGCCCGTGGGCCACCGCTATCCGTACATCCTTACCCTTAATATTGACAACAGCCGTTTTAACGCCTTTCAGTCCGCGGACTTCGTTCAGTTCAATGTTCTCAAGCGGCTTTCCTTCAGCAAGGCAGTACGCGGTCCTGACAGCTGCCTCCATAACGCCTCCTGTGGCGCCGAATATCGTGCCCGCTCCCGTATACTCGCCCATAATCATATCAGGCTCCTCGTCTGTCAGGTCAGCGAACTGAATGCCGCTTGAGAGCGCCATTCTGACAAGTTCACGGGTTGTTAAGGATACATCAATGTCCTGATACCCGCTTGAAAACATCTCATCGGTCCTGCTTATCTCCCATTTTTTTGCCGTGCACGGCATTATTGAGGCCATAAATATTTTGGCAGGGTCAATTCCCGACTTTTCCGCGTAATATGTCTTCGCAAGCACTCCGACCATCTGGTGCGGGGATTTGGCTGTTGAAAAGTGCTCAATAAGGTCAGGGTAATACTTTTCAAGGTAGTCAATCCACGCCGGACAGCAGCTTGTTACAAGAGGAAGTTTTCCCGGGTGTTTTACCAGCGTCTCAAGCAGTTCTGTCCCCTCCTCAACAATAGTAAGGTCAGCGCCGAAATTGGTATCAAAGACCGCCTTAAACCCCAGCCTGCGCAGCAGAGCGTAAATTTTCTTCGTCGTTACCTCTCCGGGCGAAAGCCCGAATCCCTCGCCGAACGCGACCCTGACAGCAGGCGCTATCTGCGCGACCGCGAACAACTCCGGATTTCTCAGCGCGTCCCACACCTTATTTGTCTCGTCAAAATCCGTAATGGCTCCGACAGGGCAATGCGCTGCGCACTGGCCGCATTTCACACATGGGCTGTCAGCGAGCAGAATATCTCCTGCGGGAGCGATTCTCATCTCAAATCCCCTGTCAAGAAACTCAAGCGCCCAAACATTCTGGATGTTCTGGCACACCTCTGCGCAGCGGCCGCAGCCCACGCATTTTGTCGGGTCAAGCACAACCGCTTTTGTGGATACATCTATGGGCTGCTCAAGCACCATGGCCTCAAAATTCCTTGTCCTGATGCCGAACTCCTGAGAAAGAGCCTGCAGTTCGCAGGTTCCGCTTCTTAAACATGTGAGGCAGTCATTCGGGTGCCTTGAAAGTATAAGCTCGAGGACATTTTTTCTTATTTCATAAAGTTCTGCGTCGTGCGTCACCACTTCCATTCCGCCCTCAGCGGGCGCGGCGCACGCGCGCACCATCTTTCTCATTCCCTTTACCTTGACAATGCACATGCCGCACGACGCGGTTGTCACAAGGTCCTCGTGTTTGCAGAGCGTTGGAATCTTTATCTGCGCCTTTTTCGCGGCCTCAAGTATCGTGGCCCCTTTTTCAACGGTCACAACCCTGCCGTTTATGGATACGTCAATCAACATTGGTTTTTTTACAGCCGCCTCTGTGCTCATTAATAATCTCCTCCTTATTCTCTGCTTATAGAGTTAAATTTACATGCCGTGAAACACTCGCCGCACTTGATACACATCAACTGGTCTATCAAATGGGGTTTCTTCTTCTCTCCCGATATCGCCTTAACAGGGCACCTGAAAGCGCAGGCGCCGCAGCCCCTGCAGGTCTCCGTAATAACCGTAAATGTGACCAGTTCTTTGCACCGGCCAGTCGGGCATTTTCTGTCGCGTATGTGAGTAAAATACTCGGGTTCAAAATATTTAAGCGTGGAAATCACAGGGTTCGGGGTTGAAGCCCCGAGCGCGCACAAAGAGGCGTGCTCCATAGCGAGTGACGCTTTCCTTATCCTGTCTATATCCTTTTCCTCGCCTTTGCCCCGCGATATTTTATCCAGAATGGTAAGCAGCTGTTTTCCCCCAATCCTGCACGGCGAACACTTTCCGCAGGACTCATCAACCGAAAACTGAAGATAAAATTTAGATACGTCAACCATGCAGTCCGTATCATCCATCACTATCATGCCGCC
>DSBP01000234.1 GCA_011049465.1 bacterium
TTTTATGTTGGGGACAAACTTGAATAGTGAACAATGCGGCTGCGCCCGAGGTTCTCGGAAAAATTTTCCGCTACCCGCCCCGTCCTACAAATGTCCGGTTGTATCTCATAACTGACGGGTTACAAACAGTATCCGTTTTTTCTTGACATACAATAATTTTTACATAGAATAGTCAGGATGTTTACGGATACAAGAGACTGTTTTAAAGGAGGTTTTAAATGTCGGAAATATTGAAGCAGAAATGCGGTGAAGAAAATTACAAAAGGCTGGAGGCACTGAATAATCCGGCGCTTTCCGGATTTGTGGAACGGTTTGTTGAAATATGCAGGCCGGACTCTGTTTACGTCTGCAACGACAGCCCGGAAGATGAGGTTCTTATTAAAAAACTTTCTGTTGAAAAGGGCGAGGAGACGGCCCTTAATACAGAGGGGCATACCATGCATTTTGACGGAATCAACGACCAGGGCAGGGATCCCAAGAATACAAAGTTTCTTTTTGAGCCGGGGGAAACACCCGAAGGCTTAAACGGCATTGACCGCACTGAGGGCGAGAAAGAGATAATTGAGAAGTTGACAGGGATAATGGAGGGAAGGCAGATGAAGGTCTGTTTTTACGCGCTTGGGCCCGTTGATTCCCCCTTCTACATACCCGCTGTACAGCTTACTGACTCAAACTATGTTGTCCACTCGGAGAATATTCTTTACAGAAAGGGATATGAGGGTTTTAAAAAGGCGAAGCCAAACACGTTTTTCAAGGTTGTCCACGGAACAGGGCCCGTTAATGAAAGAATGATAAGCTCTGATGTGCCTAACAGAAGGGTTTATATGGATTTGAAGACAGAGACCGTTTACAGCTGCAACACGCAGTACGCGGGAAATACGGTAGGGTTTAAAAAGCTTGCCTTAAGGCTGGCCATTCAGAAGGCTTCCCGCGAAGGCTGGCTCGCCGAGCACATGTTTGTCATGGGGGTTAACGGCCCGAAAGGCAGGAAAACATATTTTGCGGGAGCTTATCCTTCAATGTGCGGAAAGACATCGACCGCCATGGTTGAGGGAGAGACAATAGTGGGTGATGACCTTGCTTACCTGCGCGTTATTGACGGCGCGTGCCACGCGGTAAATGTGGAGCGCGGAATATTCGGGATTATACAGGACATAAGCGAACAGTCGGACCCTCTTATATATGAGGTTTTAAAAACGGAGGGAGATGTGATTTTTGGGAATGTGCTCAATGTTGACGGAGAGCCGCGCTGGCTTGGAGACAAAAAACCGGAGCCGGAAAAAGGCATAAATTTTTCGGGTGAATGGTTTAAGGGAAAAAAGGACGACGCGGGCAAGCCTATTGACTACGCGCATAAAAACGCGCGCTATACAATATCCCTTGAGAAACTGAAAAACTGCGATGAAAAACTGCATGACCCCAAAGGTGTTGAGCTTAAAGGAATAATTTACGGAGGAAGGGACTCAAATACTTCGGTTCCGGTATGCGAGTCATTCGGCTGGGAGCACGGTGTTATTACCATGGGAGCGGCGCTTGAATCAGAGACAACCGCAGCCACAATAGGAAGCGAGGGAAACAGGGTTTTTAATATAATGTCAAACCTTGAGTTCCTATCAATATCAATGGCGAAATACCTTGAATGCTACCTTGAGTTCGGGAAAAAACTGAAAAAGCAGCCGGTTATATTCGGCGCCAATTATTTTCTGCGTGGAAACGACGGCAAATGGCTCAACGGGGTAAAGGACAAGAGAGTATGGCTCAAATGGATGGAGCTTAAGGCGAACAAAGAAACTGGCGCCATCAAAACCCCTGTCGGCGCTATTCCCGAATACCCGGTACTGAAGGAACTCTTCAGCAAACTACTGGGGATTGATTATACAATGGATAATTACAACGAGCAATTTATGATAAGGGTTGATGAGAATATTGCTAAAATGGACAGGATAATAAAGGTTTATAGCGGCGTTAAAGGCACGCTCGCAGTGGTTTTTGAAGAGCTTGAGGCGCAGAAAAAGCGGCTCGGGGAATTAAAAGCCTCAAAGGGAGCGTATGTAACACCGGATAAATTTTAAAGGATATAAATAAAAAAAGCCGCAGGCATTCTGCGGCTTTTTTTTATTTATAATCAGCTGCCGGTTTTCCGGGACGGGGGATGTGATTTCTTCTTTTTTGGAGCCTCAACACCCTTGATAAAATCAATTACCATTTTATGGGCCTCTGAATCAGTGTACTGTTTTGGGGGAGTTTTCATAAAGTAGGCGCACGGGCCCTCAAGTATTCCGCCGATGTTTCGGTCCTTGGCGATTTTAGCGCAGCGTATCGCGTCTATAATGACGCCCGCGCTGTTGGGCGAGTCCCAGACCTCAAGCTTGAGCTCGATATTCAGCGGAACCTCGCCGAAATTTACCCCTTCCATTCTTATGTGGGCCCACTTTCTGTCTTCAAGCCAGGGTATATGGTCGCTGGGGCCTACGTGGACGTTCTGTTTTGAGTTTATCTCATTGCCCATCTGGGAGAGCACGGCGTTTGTTTTTGATATTTTTTTGGACATAAGCCTGTCGCGCTCAAGCATGTTCATGAAGTCCATGTTCCCGCCAAAGTTAATCTGATATGTTTTAAGAAGCTTGCAGCCTCTGTCGCTGAAGAGGCGCGTTAAAACCCTGTGAACTATTGTGGCTCCCACCTGTGACTTGATATCATCGCCGATAATGGGCACCCTGGCACGCTTGAATTTATTTGCCCAGACCGAGTCAGAGGCAATAAAAACAGGAATGGCATTGATAAAAGCAACGCCTGCTTTCAGGGCTTCCGCGGCATAGTATCTTGTGGCCTTTTCAGAACCCACAGGGAGATAACTGATAAGGACATCTGCCCCTGTTTTTTTAAGTATGTAAGCGACATTTACCGGAACCCGGTTTGATTTTCTGATTACCTGCCTGTAGTATTTGCCGAGGCCGTCAAGAGTGCGGCCCTTTTGGACAATGACGCCTGTTTTTTTGACTTTTGCGAATTCTATTGTGTTGTTTGGTTTTGACTCAAGCGCGTCTTTGGCGTCCTTGCCCACTTTATTAAAGTCCACGTCAAAGGCAGCGACAAGCTCAATATCATTTATCCTGTAACCCCCGAGATTGGAATTCATAAGCCCGGGAATGTATGTAAAATCAGGGACATCCCTATAATGCTCAATGCCCTGCATAAGAGACCAGGCGCAGTTGCCCATACCCGCTATCGCTATTTTTATCTTACTCATTTTTTAATCCTCCTTGAACTTTTTTGCTTTGCAGCCGGTTTCGGCGAACGTTTGTACACAACAGCAATCCTCTGAAGCACGGTGATAAAAGAGAAGATCGCTATTATTATAACCGCGTAAAAGAGCGAGCCTGTCAGGTTCTGAAAAAGGAGCCCGAGAATGAGAATTGAAATACGCTCCCCGCGTGTAAGCAATCCTTCTTCACAGTTGATTTTCAAACTCCCTGCGCGCGCTCTGATATAGCTTATCAGGAAAGAGAAAAACATTGCCGCATAGGCAAGAAGCGCGCCGGCTGTATTGGATGAGTTCAAATAGTAAACAAGAATACCGAAAAAAAGAACGCCTTCGGTCAGCCTGTCAACTGTGGAATCAAGAAATCCGCCAAATACGGTGATTTTGCCCATTTTTCTTGCCAGCACGCCGTCAAGAAGGTCAAATATGCCGGCAAAGAAGATAACTAGGCCGGCGGGAATAAACAAGCCGTATGCTATAAGCACCGCAGCCGGAATGTTCAGCGCGAACCCGGAAAGAGTCACGGTATTTGGCGAAACCCTGTATTTGTTTAAAAGAGAGGCTGTGGGTGTGAGTATCCTGTCCACCAAGATTTTAAGGGAATCTCTAATGCCTTTCTGTCCTGATTTTGGCAAAAATAACACCTCATATGTTATTAAGTATTTGTTGACACGGAAAAAACTTACTACTTATAACACTATAAAAAGCCCTTGTCAATAATATAAAACAGACAACAGTTTTCACGGTTTACGCAACCCCTCAGTTACGATGGCGGGCAAGACGTTTATACTAAAGCTGGAAACCCGGTTTCCATAAAAACAACTTATCACGCATTAATGCGTTTAATCTTGTTTTTTGCAGATTGCTGCACAACCAACGCCCTAACGCAAACTGACGCAGGCTGGGGTGGGTAGCGGAAAATTTCGTCGAGAACCCAGGGCTCGTCTGTGTTGTTCCCTGCTCAACGACATACCAAACATCAAAGCACATCAGCGTTCAAACCGCCCTAAAACCCGCGCAAGCTTAATCGTACATATTCGCGAGTCAACATTTGAATAGGCTCGCCGCCGATGTAAATTGGCGAAATTTCTCCGCTGCCCGCCCCAGCCCACCTCCAGTAAAATAGGACACTTTCCACGCTATAACTGAGGGGGTTACCGGTTCACACACAGTAATTCCGCAACTTCATTTTTAAACACTGAAAATCGCCAATAAAATCACCCTAATTCTTCAAACAACAAAAAAAA
>DSBP01000083.1 GCA_011049465.1 bacterium
TCACGCCTGCAGCAGCGAATTTATTCTGGGCGTTCATTCCCATGCCTCCCGCGATGACGTGGGCAAGCTTGTGCTTTAAAATCTCATCAACAGCCACACAGCCGCCGCCACCGTGTTCAGTGGTATTTTTAACCACAGCTGTTTTTAAGATTTTCCCGTTTTCCACTTCAACAATAAGAAAAAACGGGCACTGCCCAAAGTGAGCAGACGCATTGCTTTCCAGCCCCAATCCATCCTCAAGCGTTACGCCAATCCTCATGATTAATCTCCTTTTTATTGAAAATCATTTTCACTAAATGGTAAAAAAACTATTTGCAGTTATCGCAGATTCCGTAAAATTGTATCAAATGGCTGTTTATCGTAAAATCATATTTTTTCGACAATTTTTTTTCAGATTCCTGAAGCAGCTTGACTTCATCATCAATAAAATCATCATAATCTATCATCCTGTTGCATTTTGTGCATACCAGGTGGTGATGATGGCCTTTTTCATTGTTCGCCAACTCAAATCTTGCGCGCTTATCCCCGGAATCAAGACTGTGCACCTCACCCATTTCGCTTAAGCGCTCAAGAGTCCTGTAAACAGTCGTCAGCCCGACATCCGGATTTATACGCCGTGCTTTAATAAAAATCTCATCCGCGCTTAAATGATCCTTTGTTCCCTGAAGAACTGTTATCACAGCTTCCCTGCCTGCAGTCATTCTGCATCCGAACCCATGAAACTTGCCGTGCCAGTTTTCCTGTCCGTGGCAATTTCCTCTTCCCATATATGCTCCTTAATGAAAATAAGTTTCATTAAGATTATAACGACAGCAGTTATAAATGTCAAGATATTTAATCTGCTTTTAATCTGCTTGACAACCTGTATAAATAGCAGGATAATCAAAAAAAATTGTAAAGGAGTAAGAATCCATGGAATGGTGGCGACAACTGCCTTTTGCAATAAATCCGAACATCCTTTCAATAGGCTCGTTTCACATCAGATATTACGGTCTTATGTATATTTTCGCGTTCGCATCATTTTTTTTTCTGACTCTTTACAGACTTAAAACCGAAAAGAAAAAATGCAGTTTGACCCGGGAGCAGCTTGAGAGTTTCATGATGTATGTAATAGCCGGAATAATGGCCGGCGGCCGGCTGGGATATGTATTGTTTTATGACTTAAAATATTACCTCGCAAATCCCGCCAAAATAATCCTGCCTTTTTATTTTTCCGAAGGTAAGCTGATTTATACCGGCCTGTCCGGCATGTCATATCACGGCGGCCTGATAGGCACTGTAATTGTTACAATCCTGTTTTGCCGGATAAAAAAAATAAATTTTACAGATTTTACGGATTTCATAATCCCGGCAATCCCGCTTGCCTACACGTTCGGCCGCATCGGCAACTTTATAAACGGCGAATTATACGGAAGGATTACATCTTTTGGCCTGGGTATGTATTTTCCGCTCGATCCCGAGAAAAAACTAAGACATCCCTCCCAGCTGTACGAGGCATTTTTTGAGGGTATATTGCTTTTTTTAATACTGTGGCTCTTAAGAAAAAAACTGTCTTTAAGACACTCCTTTCTCGGGCTTTATATATTTTTTTACGGATTTTTCCGGTTTTTCATCGAATTTGTACGGGAACCGGACTCTCAGCTGGGCTTTATTTTGGGCCCATTCACAATGGGCCAGATTCTGTGCTTTATAATGATGCTTGCGGAAATATCACTAATCGCTTATAACAAACTAAAACTCGGAAACGCAGCCGCAAATAAGACAGCTTGAGCTTTGTTTTATAAAATTAATCACAGTCTCAACTACAAAACCATTGTCATGCACTATCTCTTCTTTTACGCTGTTTTTATACTTGAACCCGCGTGCTTTTATCTCGTTCTTTATTTTTCTCAGCCCCATATTTGCGAGACAGTCCCGCGGTATCGGATCGCCCCGCCTGTGTTTGGGCAGCATGGAAAATATGCCGCCTGTATCATGAACCTTCACGTTTGAAACCGGGTATTCCTTTAGTTTGGCTTCTATTTCAGAATACCTGGCATGATCGGATTCCGCGGCGTAAACTATGCCGCCCTCACCGGCTGCCTGAGCCAGGGGGACTGTGTAATTGCCCGTGCCTGCGCCGAATTCAAGGGCCTTAAACCCCTGCTTAACACCGTTTTTTATAAAAAAATCCCTGCCCTTGCCGGAAAACCATTCCTTAAACTTTATCTCGGATTCATTCATAAATGCCTCTTCATTTTAAAGTTCTATCAATTATCCCGTCCGGAAGTATATTGTCCGGATTGTATTTCCCTCTTTCCTCCATAATATGCCGAACGCTTATTTTTCAATATACGTGTTGTATTTTTCAATTTCCAGTGCCCCGTCATCGCTGTAACCCGCGGGCTTTATCCTCCACGCCTCAATAAGCCTGGCCCAGTAATTCACCTTGGCCGCAAGCACGGACATGGCAACAATTTCTTCCCTTGAAAAAAGCTTGCGCACAGAATCAAGAAGCCTGCCATCAAAAACAACCGGGGTATTTGACATCGCCACCGCGTACTTCACTGCAGCAGCCTCACGTTTGGAAAAACTTTTAACCTTATCCGGGCTTATCCGCCCTTTCATGCAGTCAAGTTCTTCGCTACTAACGTTAAACTTTTTATATTCCCACGAATTCACGTCAATCGCAAAAGCGCAGGGCACGCGGTAAGATACAGCCATTCTTACAAGGTAAACCAGCCTTTTATCAAGCACTTTCGAGGCTTCATTTTCAACATTAAGCTCAAGGTATCCTGAAGCCGTACCCATATCAGGCATCTAAGCAAGAATCCCGCCGGGCAGGAGTTCTTTTTTAAACTCTTTCTCAGCATAATCCAAAAACAAACCTGTAATACACGAAATATTTTCAGGAGGGCTGATAAGGCTTTTTCTTTGCATGTCGATTTCTTTGTTCCAGCTTTCTTCACCCTGCGGCAAAGGCTCAAGCTCGTGAGCGGATTGAAACTTTTTCAGAGGAGAATTACAACTGCCAAAAACAATAAATAGTAGTGTTGAAATCAAAACTGCCGCGTAGACTTTCATTTTTCCGGAAATTATACTTTTCATTCACACGCTCCTGATAATTTTCACACTTATCAAAAAATTAAAACTGCTTAAAAAACAGGCTAAAACACCGGTATGTCCGTATCCCTTACCCCTGCTTTTCTGCCGGCCACTTTTGAGCTTATTAAAGTGTAATTATACGCTATTTTTTTAATAAAATTTCCGGCATTCTCACAACCTTTTACCACTACAGGCTGTATCACGGTATTTTCAGCCATTTTCCTGAAATTCGGGCTCATCACACATGCGGCAACGCAATCACAACCCGAAAGAAGGCCCTTGACCCCCTGCATTTTCTCCGTGCTTCCGTGCTTTTCGCCTTCGTTCTTTTTTAAATTTTTGATACGCCCTGTAAATTCATAAGCGCCGCCGGGAAAAAAATCATATTTTGTAAAAAATTCAGCGTCCCCAAAATGCCCTTTCCACAGATCCCCGTTTTCAAGCGTGCCGAACACGACTATTATTCTCTCCATGTCATCCATCTACAAGCGTAATCGCTCCCCGTCCGCAGCTGCTCTCACACGCCCCGCACACCTGGCACTTATCAAAATCAATAACAGCCTTTTCGCTCACGATTTTAATAGCCTCAAACGGACAACTTTCCAGGCATTTTGAACATCCGGTGCATTTTTTAAGATCAATTTTTACTTTCATTTTTTTTCCTTTCCGCTTTTTCAAGCACGTATTTTTTCATGCAATTGTTCTGCTGCCGCCACCAGACAGTTTTCAGCTGGATAAGACGACTGATACGGCTGGGCGCTGTAACTATGGTTCATCAACCCCTCAACAGTGGCTCTGTTTTGCAGCGCCATTGTAATTACATCCACCCTGGCCGCCACAGGCTCGCCGCTTACAACCTGCCCGCCCAGTAAAAAACCTGTTTTCCTGTCGGCAACGAGCTTCGTTCTTAACTTCAAGACCCCCGGCATTACGGGAAATTTTGTCGTAACGTCAGAATAGCCTGCCACAGCTTCATACCCGAGCCTCAGCGCTTCTTTTTCGCTGAGCCCGGCACTTCCAAGATAAACATCCAGAATTTTTGTAGCCGCGCCGTTAAAGAACCCCTCATATTTCCTTTTGTAACCCTTCAGGTTGTCTGCCAGCACTTTTGCCATTGGAACAGCATTTGTGGCCAACTTTCCCGGATAAACATTACCCGTTATTGCGCTCTTAAATTCCGCACAATCGCCGCAGGCGTAAACACCGCTGACATTTGTTTCCATATGCTCATTAACCGATATCCCGCCGCATGTGTATTTTATAGTTGTTCCTTCTATAAACTTTAGCGACGGTTTTACTCCTGCCGTAAAAATAACAATTCCGATTTCGCCGGGAATTCCCCCGCCCGCGCAGACCTTTTCGTCGTTTTTAAGATTTATCTCAGTCTCATTATCTAATACAACACTTTCTACAGA
>DSBP01000064.1 GCA_011049465.1 bacterium
ATAATATATATAAATAAAGCAGCAGGGGAAAATGCATGCGAAGAAGTGCACGGGTTAAAAAGGAAAAAAAACCAAAACCGGCTCAGGGGAAGCATTCTTCATTAAAACATAAAACAGGAGCTGATGTTGCCGGCCTTGAGGTTTACGGGCTTCTGGATAAGTCGATTAATGCCGCAGCATATCACAGGATAATAACCGACAAAAAAAAGAGGCCCGTTGATTATGAGTATTTATATGTTAACGCGGCATTTGAAAAATTTACCGGGCTGAAGCGGGAAAACGTCATAGGAAACTGCGTCAGAAAACTTATTCCCGGCATTGAAAAAGACAGCGCGGGCTGGATTAAAAATTTTGGCGCTGTAGCGCTCAAGGGCGGGGAGTGGCGCGCTGAGTACCGGTCCGAGGCGCTTAAAAAATGGTATTCTGTTATGTCGTACTGCCCAAGGCACGGGTACTTCATCGCCATTTTTGAGGATGTAACAGACAGAAAACTCGCGGAGGAACGGATAAAGGAACAAAAAAACAGCCTGAACACTACGCTTCGCAGCATCGGGGACGCTGTCATAGCCGCTGACGCGCATGGCCGCGTTACGTTTATGAATCCGGTAGCGGAGAAGCTGACCGGCTACAGGGAAAAGGAAGCTGCCGGCTTACGGCTTGAAGAGGTATTCAGAATTATTAACGAGCAAACCGGAAAAAAGGCTGAAAGCCCGGTCGCGAAAGTCCTGAAAAAGGGCGTTATAGTGGGGCTTGCGAACCATACGGTCTTAATATCAAAGACAGGCAAAAAAATACCCATAGAAGACAGCGGCGCGCCCATAAAGGATGACAAGGGAAGAATAACGGGCGTTGTGCTTGTCTTCCATGACGTTACGGAAAAAAGAGAAGCTCAGCGCCTCGTTGAGGAGAGCGAGCAGCGATACAGGCTTTTGTATAAGGGGGTTAATGATGCTATGTTTGTAACGGAACTCTTCGGGAGGCGTCCCGGGGGGTTTTTAGAGGTCAATGACGAGGCGTGCAGGAGCCTCGGTTACACAAGGAAGGAACTTCTTAATATGACAATTCCCGATATAGCGCCGCCGGAATCAGTCAGAATCGCGCCAAAAATGATAAGGGCCATCATTACAGGAAAGACCGTTGCGGCGGAAGTTGAGCATATTAAGAAAGACGGGACAATATTTCCCGTAGAGTTAAAACTCAGCTCGGCGTCATACGGAGGAAGAGCCGTCATGATAGGGCTTGCGCGTGATATTACTAAATTCAAGGCAACGGAGCGCAGGCTGGAGTTGGAAAAGATTTACTCTGAGACGAGGGAAGAAATATGGATGGATGTGTTAACGCCACGGGTTAAAATGGAAAATCTGGTGAAAAAGGTACTGGAAAGGGTTGCGGCTGCCATAGGCGCGGGAATGGCCTGTTTTCTGGAGAGCGGGGAAAACGGATTAGAGGCCGTGGTTAAATGGAAGGCAAAGGGCTATAAGCCGGACAAGGATATTGAGGAGTGTTCTCTGGAAAGGATTATTGAGGGCGGCGGAAGGGAGACGGCGGCAGGAAAGATGCCCCTTGTCGTTCCCTGCTCCTATGCGGACAAAGAAAAGGGGGTTTTTGTTTATTTGCCAGGCGGGAAAAGGACAGAGTGGCAGCGACAGGAAAGTATGCTTGCCAACGAAGCTGCCAGAATACTTTCAAGGGTTTTTGCCAGGCGCGCCGCAGAAGAACTTGTGGCAGAGAGTGAGGAAAGATACAGGGAGCTTGTTAACAACGCCAATGACGCGGTCTTTGTAAATCTGCTTGATAAGGGCAGGGCGGGCAGGCTGATTGAGGTAAACCCTGCGGCGTGCAGGATTACGCACAGGAAAAAGGAAGAACTGCTGAACTTGACTCCCGCAGGCATTGTAAGCGAAGAGAGCCTCGCTGATTTTTCGCGTATTGGAAGTGAACTCGCGCGGAAAGGAAAGGCGGTTTATGAAACCACCATCAAGACGCCTTCCGGGCAGCTGATAGAGGCGGAGATTAACTCGCATGTCTTTATGTACAGGGGGGAGAGGGCCGTTCTTTCAATAATGAGGGATATTACAGAGAGGAAGAGGTTTGAAAAACAGCTTGAGGAATCCGAGGAAAAATTCAGGATGCTCTCAGAACAGTCATTGCTGGGAATAGGGATACTCCAGGACGGGTTATTTAAATATTTCAATGACGCTTTTCTTAAGATGCTGGGCTATACAAGGGGAGAGGTTGTATCTATGCGGCCGTGGCAGTTTGCGGAAATAGTTCATCCTGAAGACAGGGAAATGGTAATAGAACAGACAAAAAAACGTCTTTCACAGGAAAGCGACGCGATGACAAATTATTCGTTCAGGATAATTACAAAGGGCGTGCAGGTAAAATGGCTTGAAATATATTCAAAAAATATCATTTATAACGGAAAAACCGCCGAGATGTTCACGCAGGCAGATATTACGGACATGATGAACATCAGGGAGGAGCTTGAGAGGGCCGTTATAAGCCTTAAAAAATCCAATGAGGAACTTGAGCGTTTTGCATATGTGGCGTCCCACGACCTGCAGGAGCCTCTGCGCATGGTATCGAGCTATGTTCAGCTGCTTGAACGCAGATACAAGGATAAGCTTGACGCGGACGCGGCTGAGTTTATAAGTTATGCTGTAGAAGGCGCGGGCAGGATGCAGAGGCTGATAAAGGACCTGCTTGCATATTCAAGGCTGGGGACAAAGGAGAAAAAAAGCGAACAGGTTGACACGCAAAAACTCGTTGATGCGGCGCTTAATAACCTGTTAGCCGCTTTAAGCGAAAAAAAGGCGGTGATAAAGAAGGGGAGGCTCCCGGTTGTAAAAGGGGATGAGGGGCAGCTTCTTCAGCTTTTCCAGAATCTTATCGGAAACGCAATAAAGTTTGCAAAAAAGGATGAAGCGTGTATAATAGAAATCAGGGCAGAGGCAAAGGAGGGGGAAGTTGTCTTCAGCGTAAAGGACAACGGAATCGGAATACCGCCGGAATACAGAGAAAAGATTTTTGTGGTGTTTCAGCGGCTTCACGCGGGTTTTGAGTACGGCGGTACAGGAATAGGGCTGGCTATATGCAAAAGGGTGGTTGAAAATCACGGAGGAAGCATCCGGGTTGAATCGGAGACGGGCAGGGGCGCGGAATTCATATTTACCCTGCCGGAAAAATAAAGGGGTGGACATGACAGGATATGAGGAAGCGGTAAAACCGGTAGAGATACTTGTGGTGGAAGACAATCACGCGGACGTAAGGCTGATATTTGAGGTCTTTAAGGATTTTAAGCTGAGAAATAATATCAGCAGGGCAAAAGACGGCGCTGAGGCGCTGTTGTTTCTCAGGAAGAAGGATGATTTCAGCAGGTCGCCCAGGCCGGATATAATAATCCTGGACCTTAACCTGCCGAGGATTAACGGGTTTGAGATACTGAAAGAGATTAAGTCGGACGAGGGGCTGAGGAACATACCGGTTGTTGTGCTTTCCACGTCGGATTCGGAAAAAGACATTGAAACAGCCTACAGCCTGCAGGCAAACTGTTTTGTGACAAAGCCCGCGGGCCTTGATGATTTTATTATGGTGATTAAGTCCATAGAGCATTTCTGGCTGAATACAGCAAAGCTGCCGGTGAACTGATAAAGGAGCGCGTGAATGGGAGAAGACGCGGAAGAGGGATGTTTAAACATACTGCTGGTTGAGGATAATCCCGGCGACGTAAGGCTGATAGTTGAGACAATGGCCGAAGGTTTTCTGCCGCACAGCATAAACATAGTGCGTGATGGAGAGGAGGCGCTCAACTATCTGCAGGGTAAATGCGGGTTTGAGTCAAGGGAAACCCCCGGGCTCGTCCTTTTGGACCTTAAAATCCCCAAAAAGGACGGGTTTGAGGTTCTTGAGGAGATGAGGAAAGATTCAAGGCTTGCCTCCGTGCCTGTTGTGATACTGACTTCATCCGAGGCCGAAGAGGACGTAAAAAAGGCTTTTATGCTGGAGGCAAATTATTATGTGTCAAAACCCGCGGATCTTGACAGGTATATTATCATGATAGAATCAATAAAGAATTTCTGGCTTACGATTATAAAGGGAGAAAAATGACACTGAAAAAACACATAAAAGTGCTTCTTATTGAGGACAATCCCGGAGATGTGAGGCTTATATGGGAGATACTCTCTGAGGTGAGGCATTCACCTTTTTATCTAAGCGTGGCTGATACGCTGCTCGGGGGGCTTAAAGAGATAGAGAAGACGGGCCCTGATGTTATCCTGCTTGACCTTTCACTCCCGGACTCTAACGGCATATACACATTAAACAGGGTCAGGGACAAAGCTCCTGAAGTGCCTGTTGTTGTGCTGACGGGGCTTGATGATGAACTGACCGCGATTAAATCACTTAAAGAGGGAGCGCAGGATTATCTTGTTAAGGGAAGAACCGACAGTGATTTGTTGAAGCGGGCGATAATTTACGCC
>DSBP01000071.1 GCA_011049465.1 bacterium
AGCGAACAGCGCAGACGCGCCCTGAGTTCTCGACGAAATTTTCCACCGCCAGCCCCGTCCTGCGATGGTTTGTGTTGGGGCAAAGGTTTTTTAGCAGCCGACAAAAGACATCGGTGTAAATATGAAAATATCAAATATAAAATATAAAATTGCCCTACTTGGTTGTTCAGCAGCCGGCAAAAGAAGCAGGTGTAAATATTAAATATGAAATATCAAATATAAAATGTCCCCCATCGGTTCGCAAAAATTTCTTTAAAAAAAACCCATATTGTGCTATTATTTGGGTTATAAACTTCAGGAGGTACATAATGAAAAGATTATTTATTGTGACAATAGCGGTAATGTTTGCTTTTAATGCTGCGGCTTTCATGAGTGACGGGCCTCCTCTGCCTGATTATGGAGAGGGGCTCGGGGCTGATGAGCAGTCTGATTTTCTTGAGGCAGGGGCAGTGGAAGAGCAGTCCACGGGCTCAATGCTTGAATCGGGTGTTGTTAAGCCGGTGTTCAGGCCCACGGATACTCCCTTGCCGACTCCTGTGCCTACGCTGAAACCGACTCCAAAACCGACAGCTGTTCCCACAAAGGCGCCCAAGCCCAGGCCTACTGCAGCGCGAGTCACTCCTCAATTCCCGGCTTTTGCCGTAACATCCGCGTTTGTGGTGGAGCTGGCGCAGAAAAGGACAGCCTCAAATTATTACGGCCTTTTTGGAGGCGAGAGAAAATTTACAGTCAACATCAAGCTTGAAAACCAGGGAAATACCACGGCTTTTCACACGCTGGCGGAAATAGTAAGCGGGAACACAAGTATAATATCCCCTGAAGCGAGAAAAAACCTGCAGACCGTGCTTCCAAAGACCGACAGGGAAATTGTTTATCCTCTTGTGGTCCTTTCCGGATATGACGGCGATATCAAACTGCCCCTGACCCTTAGAATCACCGCGAACGGCATGTATAAGGACTACCCGCTTGACCTGTATATTGACGAAACCACGCCGTACATTCTCTACATAGGCGCCGGGCTTCTTTTACTGATTATCATTATCCTTATAATAGCCATAGCACGGCGCGGCAAAAACAGGGAAAAAAAGGGGAAAGACTACGATTTCTAACGGGCGAAGGCCTTTGCCTTGATTAAAAGGAGTTCTGATGTTTAAATTCCTGTCTTCCATATTTGGAACAAGAAATGAAAGGGAAGTAAAAAAATACAGGGCTGTTGTTGAGCTGATAAATTCAATGGAGCCGGAGATAGAGAAACTCTCTGACGCGGAGCTCGCGGCAAAAACAGATGAGTTTAAGAAGCGCCTTGCCGCGGGAGAGACTCTTGACGATATCCTTCCGGCTGCTTTTGCTGTTGTAAGGGAATCGGCAAAACGCGTGATGGGAATGAGGCATTTTGACGAGCAGCTTATAGGCGGCATTGTCCTTCATCAGGGAAAAATCGCTGAAATGAAAACCGGCGAGGGAAAGACCCTTACAGCCACGCTTCCCGTATATCTTAACGCGTTATCGGGAAAAGGCGTCCACGTCATTACGGTTAACGACTACCTTGCCGAACGAGACTCGCTCGGCAAGGGTGACTTTAAGGGGATGGGCGCGGTATATAATTTCCTGGGAATGAAAGTGGGATGCGTAAAAAACGGCTCAACGTTACAGCAGCGCCAGGAGGCGTATGGAGCTGATATTACCTACGGAACAAACAATGAATACGGTTTTGATTATTTGAGGGATAATATGGCTGTTTATCCGCAGGAGAGGGTGCAGCGCACGCTTAATTACGCGATAATAGACGAGGTTGACTCAATCCTCATAGACGAGGCAAGGACGCCTCTTATTATTTCGGGCCCCGCGGAACAGTCAACAGAGCTTTATTATACGGTGGACAGGATAATACCAAAGCTGCTCAAGGAAACGGATTATCAGATAGAGGAAAAGACCCATTCAGCCACACTTACCGAGGAGGGCGTGTCAAAGGTGGAAAAGCTGCTCAACAAACCAAACCTTTATGACCCTCAGAACATTGAAATAATACACCATGTGAACCAGGCGCTCAAAGCGCATACGCTGTTTAAAAGGGACAAGGATTACATCATAAAAGACGGACAGGTGATAATCGTAGATGAGTTTACAGGCAGGCTCATGCCCGGCCGGCGCTGGTCCGACGGCCTGCACCAGGCTGTCGAGGCAAAGGAGCGCGTGAAAATTGAGAGGGAAAACCAGACTCTTGCCACAATAACCCTGCAGAATTATTTCAGGATGTATGAAAAAATAGCGGGCATGACAGGAACGGCAGAGACAGAGGCGGAGGAGTTCTGGCAGATTTACAAGCTTGATGTTATATGCGTCCCCACCCATATGCCCATGATAAGGATAGATGAGGCTGATGTTATTTATAAGGACGAAAAGGGGAAGTTTAAGGCAATTGTCGATGACATAGCACAGCGTTATAAAAAGGGGCAGCCTGTGCTTGTCGGAACAACCTCTATTGAAAAGAACGAGAGGCTGAGCGAGCTTCTGAATAAGAGGGGCGTGGTGCATGAGCTCTTAAACGCCAAGAATCACGAAAAAGAGGCGGAAATAATAGCAAAGGCGGGCCAGGCAAAATCGGTTACGGTCGCGACAAATATGGCGGGGCGCGGAACTGACATTGTGCTTGGGCCCGGAGTCAAGGCGCTTGGCGGGCTTTACGTGCTCGGGACCGAACGCCATGAATCAAGGCGCATAGACAACCAGCTCAGGGGCCGCTCGGGAAGGCAGGGGGACGAGGGAGAATCGCGTTTTTATATCTCTCTTGACGATGACCTTATGCGGATATTCGGCTCGGAAAAACTGCGCGGGTTCATGGACACGCTCGGAATGACCGATGAAGAAAGGATAGAGCACCCGTGGATAACCAAATCAATAGAGCGGGCGCAGAAGAACGTGGAGGGGCATAACTTCTCAATCAGGAAACACCTGCTCTCGTTTGACGACGTCATGAACAAGCAGCGCACTGTTATCTACAAAAAGAGGGTGGATATCCTTGAAGGGAAAAACCTTAAAAACAACATAATGGAAATGATGAATGAAGTGGTCAGGGATATAGTCTTTGATATCGCGCCGGAGAAGACATACCCCGAGGAATGGGATTACAAGGCAATGAACACCAGGATACAGGGCGGTTTTCTTGTTGATTACGGGTTTGACCCGGCAAAGGTGGATGTATCCCAGCTTACGACGGAAATTCTTGAAAACGACATATTTGAGAGGCTGAAAAAGGTTTATGACGAAAAAGAGGCGTCTGTGGGCGCGGATTTGATGAGGGAAATAGAGAGAAACATAAGCCTTCAGGTTGTTGACTCAAAGTGGCGCGAGCATTTATACAATATGGACAGGCTTAAAGAGGGGATAGGGCTGCGCGCTTACGCGAATAAGGACCCGATTGTGGAATACAAGCGGGACAGCTTTGACCTCTTCCAGCAGATGATAGTCGCCATAGAGACAGAGATAGTGGAATTCCTGTTCAAGGTGCAGGTTGTCAATGAGTCACAGCTCAGCAGGCGCCATATGAGCAGTGAAATGCACGAAACAAGGCCCACCTTTTTTGTGCCGCGCCCGGCAGAGGCGCAGCAGCTCGGAATGCAGCGCGAGATGTACACGAATTCGCCTGACGGGCCGCCAAAGGTTGAGACGTACAGGCGCGAACAGCCAAAGGTGGGGAGAAACGACCCGTGCCCGTGCAAGAGCGGGAAAAAGTACAAGAAGTGCTGCGGAAAAGAAGGGTAGCGGGCGGGTTTATAATAAGTCAAATTAAATTATAAAGGGGTGCGAGTATGAAAAAAAGTCCGGTTTTGTTTTTGCTTATGGTTGTTATGGTTTTTGCCTCCTGCGCAAAGGCTCCGGTGCCCGGGCCTGTGGCGGCGCCTGAGGATTTTCTGGCCCTGCTTGATTACAAGCAGCTCCCGTCGGGCGAGACCTATGGTTCTGTGCTGGCAGTGTCAAACAAATACAGGGGCAGCCTGACGCTTTATTACAAGGGCGATACGGAAAGGATTCAAATAACCCCCGGTTCAATGAAGGAGTTCTCAACGCCAATCAAACTTGTTGCGGGTGATGTGGTTGAAGTGAGGTCTGCCTCAAAGACCCTGATTGTGCCGGTCAAATACACACAGCCTCAGCGTGTTGCCGTGGGTTTTGCCGAGACAACAGCGAGTGTTTTCGGGGATTCCACTGTTTTTTACGCGACGAGGGGAAAAGAAAATTACATATCGGTTTATCACATAGCGAATACTGCCGAAGCCTCATACGGTTTTCCGGGAAAAGATACGGCCCTGTTTATTGTGGCATTTAACAACAGGATAACAATTAAGGATACTGAAGGGATAATAAGAATCGGCCCGTCCAGGCTGGAAGACAGGAAAATATATTACGTCACGTCCTATTTCTATGACAAGGATTACAACTACGTAGGCGGAAAGCCCGGCTG
>DSBP01000274.1 GCA_011049465.1 bacterium
ACGCGTTGATAACGTTATTATACATGGATTAAACGGCCTTTTCAATTGTTCCTATTGCGGTTTCTGGGCTTAACAAAATAATTGATATTAACGATGAAATAATATATAATTATCCGGCAGAGATAAATAATTTATTGCAAGGGAGAAAGATGAAAAGAAAACGTTTTGCATTAACCGGGTTTTTTATTATAGTTTTGTTTGCGCTGGTTCCTCTTTCTTCATTCGCGCAGGTATCTGCGGTTACCATAACAAGCGTTGTGCCTCCGTCGCCGGGAGCAGGAGACCTTGTCACGGTTAATTTTTCTTACAACATAACCGATAACCCATGGAACCATAGCAGGTTTCTCGCGGCTGTTTCCACTGTCTCAACTTTACAGGGCGGTAACACCGCAGGCCAGACATTTAAGGTAACTGAAAGCGGTATTAATGTGGGAGGGACAGGAGACGGCGCTCCTGCTGTTAACGGCGGTTATAATATGAATGACGGCACCGGTGTTTTGGGAGCGAGAAGCGGTTCTTTTACATTTAACATACCGAGCGGGCTTGAAGGAGGGACATATTTTATTATCATAGGAGGAAGGCAGGACTGGCTTGACACGGGCGGTTCACCGGCCGCGTCACAAAATTTCTATCAGATTAACATACCGCTGCCGCCGCCTGACGCGTCAATATCAAAGATGGCCGAAGGAAGCATAGCTGAGCCGGGCAGCCTGATACTCTATACAATAAACTACAGTTTTATCAACGGCAATAATTTTGTGATAACCGACCAGGTTCCGGCAAACTGCGCTCTTCTTGAGATGAGCCCGGGCGGTATGAACGGGGGAACAACTCCGGGGTCCGCGCTTTCTTGGAACATAGGAGACGCGACAACAAGGAGAAACGGTAATGTTTGGTTTCTTGTGCAGGTTGACCCTTCGGCTGTTCCCGGGACAATAATAAGCAACACCGCTTCCTGGACGCTCAATGAGATTCCCGGCGGTGGCAGCTCAAACACGGCATCAGTAACCGTAGGAGAGGCGTTTAATCTTGTAAAGAGCCAGTCAGCATCAACTGCGTCAGTGGGCGATAATATTACATATACTTTCGATTTTGCCATAAGCGGGCTCAGCCTCGAATACTATGATTCTTTTGATACGGATATAACAGGTTATTTCGCGACAGGAGGTATCTGGAACTGGGAGGCAGAGACAGGCGGAGGCGGTTATATAAATTCGCCTGCTCAGGGTTCTTATCCGCATTATTTAAGAAATACGCCCACTGATTTTTGCTATGGCATGATAACAGCGGATGTGTGGATAGGAAATAAATCTACCGCAGGATCAGATTTCTGGGACAGCCTTGTGGTATTCCGTGACAACGGGCTGACAGGCGGCGGCGCGAGGGCGTACGGGCTTGGAATATCGTCCGATAACAATCCCGGCTCCATTTACCTTCAAAAAGCCGAGCCGTATCTGGTGCTGCAGGCGAACAATACTGTTGCTGTCCAGAATCAGAGGTGGTACACCCTTAAAATATCAGTTACTGACGCGGGCAGCGGGTCAGTAAGAATACAGGGAAAGGCCTGGTTAAAGGGAACTGCCGAGCCCGCTGGATGGAACATTGATTATACTGATATTTCAGCAATACCTGCCTGCGGTTTTGTCGGGTTCCAGGGGCATCCCTTAAACCCCAACCTGTATGATAATATGAAGATTTTCCGCTCAAGCGTATCAGCTAATGACGCAGTGTTATACGACACAATACCCGCAGGGCTTTCGTATCTCGGAGGAACGCCTGCTGACGGGGTCCACGGAGGGCCCATAGTATCAGGCGGTATTGTGCGGTGGGAACTTGCAGGGGTTGTTGATGATTATGCGGGAAATATAAGCTGGTGGGCGCAGATTACTGACTGCGGATTGATAACGAATACCGGCGCGTTCAAACCAAACGCTGCGGAGCCTCCAATATTGTCAAATTCTGTTGTGCTTGATGTTGAGTGCCCGGGCACGCCGACCTTTACTCCGACTTCAACTATGACACATACAGTAACGCATACGCCTACGTTTACAGTGACTGTTACGTTTACGCCTACGGTTACAATGACAGCTACGCCTACGGTTACGCCGGTTTTTCCCAATATTTCACTGTCAAAATCAGCGGCGCCATTGACAGTAAAGGTTAATGACACAGTTACATTTACCGTAAACTACTCAAACACCGGAGCGGGAGCCGCCACAAATGCCGTAATAACCGACAATATACCGCAGCAGCTCATTTGCAGCCCGCCCTGTTCGGAATTTGTGATTAATAACGGCGGCGTCAGGGCCGGAGACACGATAACATGGAACGTAGGTATTATTAACCCGGGCGCCTCAGGCAGCGTCAGTTTTACGGCTGTCATACCCAACTATTTCACGTCAGACACATATATGCAGAACATAGCGTCGCTGACAGCGTTTGAGCTCGCGCAGGCCGTTGACAGCAATACTGTCCAGGTGCTGATAGACCTGCCGGAGCTGCAGCTTACGCCTGTTACAAATTACCCAAACCCGTTTGACGGCGAGACAAAGATAGTATTTAACATCTCCATAGCCGCGCTTGTGAATATCAAATTTTTCACCATATCGGGCGAGCATATAGCAACAATTAAGGACTATAACGCGGTTGCCGGGGTAAATGAGGTGGAGTGGAAGGGCGTTAATGATTACGGTGAGAGGGTGAGTTCGGGTGTATATTTTTACAGGGTTGAGGCGGTAAACGGCGAGGAAAAGCAGTTTTATATATCAAGGCTGGCGGTAATGAGATGAGGGAAAACAATTTATATTTGATATATTATATTTGATAGTTAAGGCATAAACAAAGGACAAAACAAAAAACATTTTTTCGCATTCAACCATAAACAAATTTTTTATTCTGTTTGCCGCGGGTTATCGTGTTATAATACAAACAAAACCAAACAAGGACGCGGAAAATGAAGGAGAAAACCTGCCTCGCGCTTTTTTCCGGGGGGCTCGACAGCCTGCTCGCAATAAAGCTGATGATGATGAACGGGTTTAAGGTTATCGTTTTAAACTTTAATACCGGTTTTTATTTCAACGCTTACAGGAGGGAGGGAGGGGAACTTTATTATAAAGCTCCTGTCCCGCCCGGTTTTGACGTGCGCGTCATTGACATATCCGGAGATTTCCTTCAGATGCTTAAAAATCCCGCGCACGGTTTCGGAAAAAACATGAACCCCTGCATTGACTGCAAGATTTACATGCTTCGAAAAGCCGGAGAATTGATGGAAAAGTTTGGAGCGGGTTTTGTGATAACAGGAGAGGTGCTGGGGCAGAGGCCCATGACGCAGAATATAAGGGCGATAAAGCTCATTGAAAAGGAGTCGGGGTTATCCGGATATTTGCTGAGGCCGTTAAGCGCGAAATGCCTGGCGCCCACAGAGCCTGAAAAAGCAGGGTGGGTTGACAGGGAAAAGCTTTTTGATATTCAGGGAAGGACAAGAAAAAGGCAGCTTGCCCTTGCAGCCGGATGGGGTTTAAGCCCGTTTGTAAAACCGCCCGGAGGCGGCTGTATATTGACAGAGAAGGCATACTCAAAGAGGCTGAGGAATTTTCTTGAGCGCGCGGGCAGCGCGGATATAACAGAAGACGACATGAAGCTGCTCAGGACAGGAAGGCATTTTATAAAAGACGGGGCCGGGTTCATAACGGGCAGAAACGAGGAAGAGAACAGGTTTTTGTCCGGGTTCAGGGGAAAGGCCGTAATATTCGAGGCAAGAGGCGCGCCCGGGCCCGTTACAATAACATTTGACAACCCGGGAGAAGAGATAAAAAATTTTATTGCCGCTGTTACGGCCGGGTATTCTGACGCGAGGAATCTTGCGGAGGCTGTTGTTGAGGTGCTGCCTCCGGCTCCGGAGCCGGGCGGATTGCTAAAGGTAAAGCCTGTGCTGCCTGAAAAGGCAAAGGAGTATTTTATATGATTTTTCTGATTGACGGATATAACCTCATGCACCAGTTGGACTTAAAGGCAAAGGAGCTTGAGGGCAAAAGAGAAGAGATAGCCGCGCTTGTAACCGAATTTCTCTCAATTAACAGCGGGACAGCAGTGCTCGTCTTTGACGGACACTCCAACCCCTCGCAGCACAGGGGAAGAGAGTTAAAAGGCAAAATAACGGTCGTATTTTCCGCGCGCGGCGAGACAGCGGATGACGTGCTCATGGAAATGATGAAAAAGAGAAAAGGAAGGGCGAGGGACCATCTGCTTATTACAAACGACCGCAGGCTCAAGGAATTCGCCGCTGAAGAATCAGTAAGGGTTATGGACGCGACAGAATTCGCGGGTTATTTTGAATAAAAGAGAGATATTATATTTACGGTAGCAGAACAACCGGCAGCTGCGGAGATTTTTTGTCAGTTAAATAACTTGACTTTTCATATTCTTCTGCTATATATATG
>DSBP01000355.1 GCA_011049465.1 bacterium
GCGTAAGCCGGGCCGCGCACATCAGTCTATCGTGAAATTAACATGTTCAGGCCCATGGCAATCAGGGAAATTTCTCCGCTGCCTGCCCCGGCCCACCTCGAGTAAAGACAATCGAAAGGCAGTTTAAATTTGGAATTTGCAATTTGCAAGTTAGTACAAATACAGGAAAACAAGACGCTTAGACGGGAAAGAACCCCGTTTTCTCTGAATAATTTCGATGTTTTTTGCGGGTTGCAAAAGGGAGATTTTTATTGCTTTTTATGAAAAATTCTTTTGACCCTGTCCGCAAACGTCCCTGTCCCTTTAATCATATTCAAAATCTCTTTTACCGCTTTTTCAGCCGCCATCTCCCCTATATCAATAATACTCTTCTTTTTCGTCATGTCAAACGGATATACGTCATCTATCTCCGGCTTAATAATATAATCTGCCCCGGGATAATTTATGTTTTTTGTATTATTCACTATTGTGACCTGCCAGCTCCTCCATGTAATTGAAAATATGTCCTTTCTTTTTGCCACATCCATTGTTGATTTCGCGAGCACATCGACGCCTATTACAAAATCCGCGCCCATTTTCTTTACCGCGTCAGTCGGGACATTGTTTACAATTCCGCCGTCAACGTAAACCCCCTGCCTGAAATAAACAGGATTAAACAGGCCGGGAAGGCTGCAGCTTGCCCTGACAGCCGGCCCTAAAAGCCCTTCCGTGAAGACACGTTCCTTCCCGTTTATCAGGTTCGTGGTGACAACAGCGAGCTTGATGCGCGTATCCTCAATATTCGCCGCTCCGGCGTGTTTTTTAACAAAATCCTCAAGCTTTTCTATTGATAACAGGCCTTCTTTGGGTATTGTGGGCGACGCAATATTGTACCACTCAAACTCATTCGCTATTTTTTCAATCTCATCGGGCGGCTGCCCTGCTGCGTATAAAGCCCCTATTATGCTTCCCACGCTTGTTCCCGCGATAAAATCCGGCCTGATTCCGCTTTTTTCCAGTACTTTCAATACGCCTATATGCGCCAGTCCGTATACCGCGCCGCCGCCAAGCGCGAGCCCTATTTTCATCATTACCCCTTTTCTATCCTGAAATCCCGCGCCACATTGTCTACAACCTGCCGCTCCACGGTATCTTTTTTCATAAGATACGCTTCAAGCATGGCATTGTCGCAAAAAGTGTTAATAAGCCTCGGCACGCCGCGGGAGTATTCCGCAACCGCTTCAAGCGCCTCTTCGGTAAATATTTCCTTCCCTGCGCCCGCCACTTTAAGCCTGTGCCTGATGTATTCAATACTGGCGCCTTTTTCCAGGTTCTTCAGGGTAAATTTAACCGCAATGCGCTGCTGAAGCGGAGGGTCAATGGCTATGTTTGTTTCAAGTTCCGGCATTCCTATGAGGACTATGGTAAGCAGTTTTTTTTCCGGTATTTCAAGGTTTAAAAGCCCCCTGAACTCCTCAAATATCTCCCGGGTTTTAAGCATATTTGCCTCGTCAATAATCATTACAGCTTTCTTGGAGCTGTCATTTATCTCAAGAAGCCGTTCGTAAATCTTGGGCAGTATATCCTCTTTCTTGTCCGGAGGATTTTCAATTCCAAGCTGCAGCGCCAGCCTTTTAAGCAGCCAGGAAGCGGTTATTTCAGAGTGCACAACCACAAGCAGTGAAACCACATACTGAGAATCATCCTCAAGCTTTTCAAGGGCCTTTCTCGCCAGCGTTGTCTTGCCTGTTCCTATATCTCCTATCATAACAGCCAGCCCCTTCATGGTAAGCGCCGCGTGCATAATCCGTTCAAGCGCGTCATTGTGCGGGCCGCTTTGAAAATAGAAGCGCGAGTCAGGAGCGTTTGAGAAAGGCTGTCTTGACAACCCGAAGAACTGTTCGTAGCTCAATTTTTTTCTCCCTTATATATAAGAGACTTTGCTGTGCTTTCCTTTTTTCCCATCGTCTTCCTCATCCATTACATTATGCCCTGTTTTTTCTGTCTGGGCAACAAGCTTTTCAAGTTCATCAAGCTTCATTTTTGCCTCAATATTTGCCGGGTCCTTCTTTAACATCTTTTTAAGTATCTTTTCCGCCTCTGTGAAAAGCCCTTGTTTGATAAATATTTCCGCGGTGGTTACTGTCACAAAATCATCGCCAAGATCCTCGTCAAGTTCTTCGCCGGCAGCTTCTTCTTCTTTTTGCCTCTTTTTCTTTTCTTCCTCTTCCTTCTTTTTTCGCTCTTCTTCCTCTTTTTTCTTTTTCTGCTCCTCTTCATGTTTTTTCTTTTTGTCCTCTTCCTCTCTCTTTTTGCGCTCTTCTTCCGCCTTTTTCTTCGCATCTTCTTCGGCCTTTTTCCTGTCCTGCTCCTCTTCATGCTTTTTCTTCTTGTCTTCTTCCGCCTTTTTCTTTGCATCTTCCTCGTCTTTTTTCTTTTTCTGTTCCTCTTCATGCTTTTTCTTTTTAGCTTCAGCCTCTTTCTTTTTTGCCTCTGCCTCAGCCGCGTCCTGAACTCCCATTCCCGCGTACTTTGAATACACTTCGGTCAGTTTTGTCTTTATAACGGTATTTTTAGGGTCGAGCGCTAGCGCCTTCTGGTACATCTCTATCGCCTCGTCAAAAGCGTTGGTTTTCACATAGCTGTCCGCCATTGCAAGAAGCGACGGGACATCATCCTCTGACGGCGCTGCCGGCACAAAGATATTCTCCGGCATTGTTTTTTCCATGTCCGCTATGCGTTCTGACGGCTTTTTGGCAGGAGGCGCCGTATTGATGTCTCCAAGAACCGGCGGTTGTGCATACTCCGGTTTTTGAGCCGCGGGCGGCGGCGCGGGCGGCGCTGCAGCTTTCGGCTTTTCCTGTTTTGGCGCAACCGCGGAATCAAGGTCAATAACCGGAATCTGCTCCATGCGCGGCGGCGCTCCCGCGGTTTTTACAGGCGCTTCCTTTTTCTTCGCCCTCTCCACTATTACGGAATTCGCGGGGTCGTTTTCCTCGGCAAGTTTATAGTATTCTTTAGCCTTGTCTGCCGGGCCCGAGGCCGAATAACTGTCGGATATTTTTATGTATAAATCCGCCGCCTCTTTTTTCCTGTTTTGTTTGACGTAAAAACCCGCGAACTTGTCCATCACTTCCATATTTTGCGGGTCCAGCCCCATGGCTTTTTTATATAATTCCTCTGCTTTTTCCGGCCGCTGCTTTGCCGCATGAATATCAGCAGCAGCAACAAGCTTTGCCTCTGCCTCTTTTTTCTGCTCTTTTTTAATGAATAACTCGGCCTGCATTTCCATCGCGTCAGTATTTTCAGGCTCGGCCTTCAGCAATTTTTCATAAATTTTATTTGCCTCGTCAAACTCGCCCTTTTCCCTATGTACGTTTGCCAGTATTGCCAGTGCGCCCGCATGATTTGCCTTAAACTTGAGCAGCATATTAATCTCGTTTTTCGCGGCATCAAAATCCTTTTTCTCAAAAAGAGCGGCTCCCTTAAAAAAATGGGCCTCTATCGACCTGAAATCAACCGCTTTTTGCGCGTAAAAATCGGTCTTTTCAACATTTTTCTCGTTGAAAAAATATTCGGCCAGAAAAAGATACTCCCGCTTGGCGTCGGTCTCATTGCCTTCACGCTCGTATATCTCGGCTATTTTTTCCCTTATGCTTATATCGTCAGGCTCTATCTCCATAATTTTCTGGTAAATGGGAAGTGCCTTTTTAAAGAGCCTGTTTTTGAAATAAACATCCACGATTTTCTTGAAATTGGCTACAGATTCAGCTTTGTCCCCTTTTTTCGCGTAGAGTTCCCCAAGCTTCTGGTATGTGTCAAAATTGGCAGGGCTTATTTTTATTATCTCTTTATAGGCCTCTATCGCCTGATCAACCTCGCCTGATTCCACAAGCTTTTCGGCCAGAGTGTGTTTTTTTATGAGCAGCTGCCGCTGCCTGTCCGCCGGGTTTAATTTTTCAGAGTCAAGCAGGCCTATCTTTTTAAATATTATCTGCGCCTTATCGGCAAGGCCCTGCTTTGTGTGGGCTTCCGCCGCCTGAATATACTCCTGATAAGCAAGCGCGTCTTCGCCTTTTTTCTTATAGGCGTCTCCGAGCATGTTGTGTGTGGTGTAATCAGTAGGGTCAAGAGTCAGGAGCTTTTTGTACTCCGAAATGGCCTTGTCCCACTTACCCTCCTGAAAATAAATCTGGGCTGATTTTATTATGTCTTTCTTGTTTTCAGCGGACATACCTGTCCCTCTTTTCCTTATAATAAACATGTAACATTTGTAAAAACCAGTCAAAAAATTATATACCACATATCCGTATTTGTCAAACGTGGTTTTCGACCCAGAAACCGCAATAGGAACAATTGAAAAGGCCGTTTAATCCATGTATAATAACGTTATCAACGCGTTAAATACATTCACCCAACGGGTGAGAAGGAGAAAACGGCCCATGAATAGTATA
>DSBP01000279.1 GCA_011049465.1 bacterium
CCCCGTCTCGAATCTACAAGCCTGCAGAACAGACCCGCCCGCAATAGTGCGTAAGCCGGGCCGCGCATATCCGTCTATCGTAAAATTAACATGTTCAGGCCCATGGCAATCAGGGAAATTTCTCCGCTGCCTGCCCCGGCCCACCTCAAGTGAAGACAATTTAAATTTGGAATTTACAATTTGCAAGTTAATACGATTACAAAACAACCTTTACCCCTCCCAAAACAGGCGCGTCAGCATTGGCTGTTGTTTTCTCCGGCTGCGAGCTGGCCGCAGGCAGCTTTTATATCCGCCCCTTTTTCCTTCCTTATATACGCCTCCACGCCCCTCCTCTTCAGCGCCTTTTGAAACGCAAGCGCCTTCAGCGTATCCGGCCTTGAGTATCCCGTCCCTGCCGCGCTGTTATAGGGTATTATGTTCACCCTGCAGTTTATCCCCCTTATGAGCCCTGCCAGCGCCTCTGCGTGCTGCAAAGAGTCGTTTATCCCGTCAAACAACACGCACTCAAAAGTGAGCCGCCCCTTTGCCTTCCTTCCGAATTCAGCCGCGGCCTCCACCACTCCCTTAAGCGGGTATTTGACATTCACAGGCATCAGCTTTGAGCGCTGCTCATTGTCTGCTGTTATGACCGAAACCGCGAGGTTAAAGCCCGGCTCCATGCGCGCTATTTTTTTCATTACCGGCGTTATCCCGCAGGTAGAGACCGTAATTCTTGACCTTGAAAAGTTTGAGCCGCGCCTGTCCGAGAGTATGTCTATTGCCCTGCTCACATTATCCCAGTTCAGCAGGGGCTCTCCCATTCCCATGAAGACAAGGTTGTCGAATTTAATGCCGAGCGCTCCGGCAGCAGCGTAAAACTGCGCTATCATCTCGCCTGTTTCAAGGTTTCTTTTCAGCCCCATTTTTCCGGTCGCGCAGAAACCGCACGCGCAGGCGCATCCTGACTGCGAAGAGATGCAGAGCGTCTCCCTTCCCTTGTCCTCAATCCTCACCGCCTCAAAGGCCGCCGAGTCAGCCGCCTTGAAAAGAAATTTTACGGTCGCGTCTCTCCGTGATTCGGTTTTTTCCGCCATAGCCGGATATATGATATCATAGCCCGCCTGCAGCAGCGCCTCCTTGACCGGCGCGGGTATGTTTTTTACCGCATCAAGCCCTCCGGCCCTCTTCACATGTATCCATCCGAATAACTGGGCTGCCCTGTATTTTTCAAACCCGTATTTTACAACCACATCCTCAAACCTCTCAAATTCAACGCCTTTTAAATCCTTTTTTTTCATCATGACCGCCGTAATATTTGTTGTTTTATAAAAAATTAGTTATATAATTATATCACATTTATTCCGTTGTTGCGAATACTCCGAGCCTTGGCCGGAGAATAAAGCATACCGGAATCAATGCGCGAAGCGCAAACCTATCGGAACAAAAATAACCCGCGCTTTGGCGCGGGGATTTTTATGAAACACGAGGAGAGTTTAATGCCGGTTGATAAAAGTTTTGATGTCATAGTCATCGGCGCGGGCCACGCGGGCATTGAGGCTGCGCTGGCTGCCGCGCGCATGGGGGCAAGAACCGCTCTTATAACAATAAGCAGGGATAAAATCGGAGAGATGTCCTGCAACCCGGCAATAGGCGGCATTGCCAAGGGCCAGCTCGTGCGCGAGATAGACGCGCTTGGCGGCGAGATGGCAAGGGCAGCCGATAAAACCTGCATTCAGTTCAAGGTGCTGAACTCGACAAAGGGCCCTGCTGTGCGGGGATTAAGGGCTCAGGCGGATAAGGCAGAATACCGCAGTTATATGTCCTCTGTTTTGCTCAGGACCGGGGGCCTCACCCTTATCGAGGATATGGCCTCAGGCATAACCTCCTCCGGCAGTTCTGTTACGGGCGTCACAACAGAATCAGGCACGCGCTTTGACGCCGGGTGCGTAATAATCACGACAGGAACATTTCTTAACGGGATACTGCACACAGGGCTCGAGTCCTTCCCCGGCGGCAGGCGCGGCGACCCGGCGTCAACAGCGCTTTCCGGCTCCCTTGTTTCCCTCGGCCTTAAACCCGGCAGGATGAAGACAGGCACTCCGCCGCGCGTCAGCCGCGCGTCGCTTGACTTTTCAAAATTCACCGTGCAGCCCGGCGATAAACCGCCTTCCCCCTTTTCTTTCTCAACAGGCAGGATAGATATTGTTCAGGAGGACTGCTGGCTGGCCCGGACAAACGAAGGGACAAACGCGGTAATAAATGAGAACCTCGACAAATCCCCGCTTTACAGCCCTGTGAACAGGAAGATTTTCAGCATCGGGCCGCGCTACTGCCCTTCAATCGAGGATAAGGTTGTAAAATTCCCCGGCAAAACCTCGCATCCCGTTTTTATAGAACCCGAATACAGGAATTCGGATGAGATGTACCTGAACGGCCTCTCAACCTCGCTCCCTCTTGACGTTCAGTACGCGTACCTGAGGACAATTCCCGGGTTTGAGAATGTCAAAATAGTGCAGCCGGCTTATGCAATTGAATATGACTTTTTTCCGCCGCATACGCTTTTGCCTTCCCTGGAATCAAAACTGATACAGGGCCTCTTTTTCGCGGGCCAGGTAAACGGCACGTCAGGGTACGAAGAGGCTGCCGCGCAGGGGCTTGTAGCCGGGATAAACGCGGCGCTTAAACTGCGCGGGGAAGCGCCTTTTATGCCTGGCCGCGAAGAGTCTTATATAGGCGTGATGATTGACGATATTATTAATAATGAGATAAACGAGCCCTACCGCCTCTTCAGCTCCCGCGCCGAATACAGGCTGCTCCTCAGAAACGACAACGCGGACATACGCCTGGCCGGATACGGCAGAAAAGCCGGGCTTGTAAGCGATGAGGCTTATAAACAGGTTGAGGAAAAGAGGCTTTTTTTAAAGAGCGAGCTTACGCGCCTATCTTCCGCCATAATACACCCTTCTCCGGCCGTGGATGAGGCGCTCGCGCCGCTCGGCGTGCCTCCGGTAAAAGAGCCGCTGACCGCGCTAAAGCTGTTAAAACGGCCGGGCGTGAGTTACGGGGCTCTTAAGAACTTCACCGGTATCAGCGAGGGGCTTCCCGCGCACTTCACCGAATTCCTTGACGCCGAGGTAAAATATGAGGGCTATATAAAAAAACAGCTCCTTGATATAAGCAGCATGAAAAAACTCAACGAAAAAGAGATACCGCCCGGCTTTGATTACAGCGCGCACGAGGGCCTGTCCCTGGAAGCAAAGCAAAAACTGAACGTCATAAAGCCCGCGACAATAGGCGCCGCATCAAGAATAAGCGGAGTCACCCCCTCGGACATAAGCGTCCTTCTCGTCCTGCTGAAGAAATACGGAAGAGAGGGAGGGGGGCAAAACAGTTTAAATTTGTAATTTGCAATTGTGAAGTTTTTAACTGCAAACAACAACTGCTTTCAGCCCGATTTTAACTTTTCAGTTCTCCCTGCTTTTCACTTGCAAATTGTAAATTGTAAATTTAAATTGTTCTCACTCCCCCACAATCTGCACTACCAGCTCCCTCTGCCTCGGCTTTGTGTCAAAATCTATGAATACTATCTGCTGCCAGGTTCCAAGCGTCATTTTGCCGCCCGTAACAGGCACGGTAAGCGACGGCCCCATTATGGTTGACCGTAAATGGGACGCGCCGTTGGCGTCTCCCCAGGTGGCGTCATGCTCATACCTGCCCTTATAGGGTATCAGCTTTTCCAGTATTTCCGGCACATCCGCTATCAGCCCGCTCTCATACTCAACAGTCGTGACAGCGCCTGTTGAGCCGGGTACGAAGACGGTTACAATCCCGTCTTTTATCCCGCTTTTGCGCAGGTGCCCATCCACTCTCTCCGTAATGTCAAACATCTGCGTAAACCCCTTTGAGGACAGCGAGATTTTTCCTGTTTTCACCGGCATATAAAACCTCCTTTAAGAATAATTTCCATTTATGATTTACATTTCCATTATAACACCGGACCAAGGCCTTTTAAACCAATTTCCCATTTACATTTGCATTAAACACCAATAACTATTTCAAATACCGCGGACTGAAGTCCGCGGCTACGTTAAACTTCAGGTGAGGCAATTTACAATTTGGAATTTGCAATTTGCAAGTTATTAAGAATACGAAACAACCTTTGCCCCAACACCCACCATCGCAGGACGGGGCTGGCAGTGGAAAATTTCGTCGAGAACTCAGGGCGCGTCTGTATTGTGCACTATTCAGCGCCATCCCAAACATCAAAGCACATCAGCCTTCAATCCGCACTAACACCCGCGCAAGCCTAACCGCGCATATTCACGAGTCCCCATCCGAACAGGCTCACCGCCGATGTAAATCGGCGAAATTTCTCCGCTGCCTGCCCCGGCCCACCTCCAGTAAA
>DSBP01000225.1 GCA_011049465.1 bacterium
AAATCTTATATGAAATTGGTTTTTATTAAATTTGAGGCTCGTTGTTTTATTTGTTTTTTCACATTTGTATTCAAGAATTTTCTTTATCTTTGATTTGTTTATTATGGAAACATGCGCGAAACAATTTGAAGAATGAACTGCGACAAAAAGAACCAACAATACCATGCCACTTATCAGCTTTTTTCCTGTTCCCTTGTTTTTTTTAAACATCCCCACACCACCCCATTGTGTTTTGTAAACCGCAATCTCGTTTCATTATTTTCGGTATAATTATAACGTATAAACTGGCGTGTGTCAAATCTTTTAACTATCCCTTGACTATCCCTGTCACACACACACCCGCATTTAATGGGTGATTCATGAATCACACCTACATATAAAAATTAATCACAATCGCTGTTTTGGACAGCAATGATTTCGTTTACATTTCAACATTGAAACTTTCCGGTAAAAGCAATAGAATGAGCGTGTGGTTAAGAATCCGTTTTTAAGGAGATTACGGTGAGAAAGATACTGCTTAGCGTATGCTGTGCGCCTGATTCGACTCACTCAATAAACGCGTTGAGGGAGGCCGGGTTTGAGCCGGTTTTGTTTCTTTATAACCCCAATATTCACCCGTACAACGAGTACCTCAAACGTATCTTTGAGATGAAAAAAACAGCTGCTGCGTTCGGTGCTGAGGCTGTTTGCCCTGATGACTGGGGCGCTAAGGAATGGTTCGGGTTTGTAGAGGAGTTTAAGCATGAAAAAGAGGGCGGAAAAAGGTGCTCGGCGTGTTTCGCGCTGAGAATGGAAAAGAGCGCGCTTGCCGCGAAAAAGCTCGGAATAGGCCTGTTTACCACAACTCTCACCATAAGCCCGCACAAGGACGCGAAGCTCATAAACTCACTGGGCGCTGAAGCAGCTGCCGGACACGGCGTGGAATACCTCGCGACGGATTTCAAAAAAAAGGACGGGTTTAAAAAATCAGTGGCACTGTCCAAAGCCCACGGCATCTACAGGCAGAACTACTGCGGCTGCTCGTATTCGCTGCTGGAGAGAAGAGCCGGAAAACCAATTAAAATTTGAAATTTTATATTTTATAGTTAATACGGGATAAAAGGCAATTCAAAATCCGGCAGCCGCAAACTGAAGTTTGCGCCTACGTTAAACCGCGTAACCGGCTTCATTCATTTCACCGCTCCCTGCGTGAGGCCGCTTATTATCCTTTTCTGAAAAACCGCTGCAAGGGCCGCAATCGGCGCGGTTGTAAGCGCTGCGGCCGCCATAATGTCTCCCCACGGCACCTGTCCGTGCAGGCCCGTGAAGAGCGCTATTGCCACCGGCACTGTGCGCGCCGCCTCATCAGACGTGAACATAAGCGCGAATAAAAATTCGTTGAACATAAATATGAAACTCAGGAGAAACGCCGTCACAATGCCGGGAAGCGCGACAGGCAGAATTACATAGGCCATTATCTGAAAATTTCCCGCGCCGTCAACTTTCGCGGCCTTGTCAAGGTCGGGCGGCACAGATAAAAAATACCCGGCGAGTATCCACAGCGAGAGGGGAAGCGCCCAGGCAGTATAGGGGAAAATGAGCCCTGTATAGGTGTTGAGCAGCCCAAGGGCCGCCAGCATTTTAAAGATATACCCTGCTATGGATATCTGCGGAAAAAACGAGACTCCGAGGACCCCGAGCAGAACCGCTGTTTTCCATTTAAAATCCATCCTTGTCACCGCGTAAGCGCCGAGCCCCGCTATAATCACGGTCACAAGCGAGCTTATCAGGGCTATCACAACGGAGTTTTTCAGGTACGTCAGAAAATGGAGGTTCTCCCCTTTTATCACATTGACGTAGTTTTTAAGGGTAAAGGCCGCTTCCTGTTTTGAAAAAAGCGACGCCGCGTCAATAAAGCTTATGTACAGCATGTAAACAAACGGCAGCAGGCAGAATATGACGGCAGAAACGTAACCCGCTCCAAGCATTGCTTTTTTGAACTGTTTTTCCCTCATTTCAGCGCCTCGGATAATTTTGCCGCCTTCAGGTATATAAGGGAGAGCGACATTGCCATTAAAAAGAGTATTACGGAAACGGCTGAGCCTCCGCCAAAATCACCCGATAAAAACCGCTCATAGGCGAACATTGAGAGCGACGCGGTTGAGCCGCCGGGCCCGCCGCCTGTCAGGACAAAAATAATGTCAAATACCCTCAGCGCGTCTATTGTCCTGAAGAGCAGGGCCACAATAATCACAGGGCTTATCACGGGAAGGGTGATGTAAACAAATTTTTGAAAGATACCGGCGCCGTCAATGGACGCCTGCTCGTAGAGTTCGTCCGGTATTGTCTGCAGCCCCGCAAGCACAATAATCGCGACAAAAGGGGCTGTCTTCCATGCGTCCGCCAGCACAAGAGCGAGAAAAGCCCCTGCTTCGGTGCCAAGCCAGTTAACCGGGGAATTCATGAGCCCTGTTTTAAGCAGAAAAGAATTGGCGAAGCCGTAATTAAAATTGTAAATGAGCTCCCATACCCTTCCGGATACTGCCACGGGTATTGCCCACGGTATGAGGACAGCGACGCGCAAAAACCCCCTGCCGGGCAGTTTCTCGTTTAAAAGCAGGGCAAGCAGTATGCCCAGCCCCATCTCGGTAAAGACGGATACTATCGTAAAGAAAAGAGTGAACACAGCCGCGCGCGTAAATCCGCTGTCCGAGAAGAGGGAAATGTAGTTGCCGAAAAAGACGAATTTCTGCGGCAGAAAAGTGACGTCCCTGAAAAGGCTGTTAACAACAGCTCCAGTTACAGGTATCAGTATGAGGCAGCCGATAAGCGCGATAAGCGGCGAAAGAAAGAGAAACGGCGCGACGCCCGGCCGCGACAGGAACGCGGCTGCTTTATTTCTCATATTCTCTTATGATGGCGTTGATTTCTTTTTCTGCCGCTTCAAGCGCCTCTTCCGCGCCGGTTTTCATCATAAGAGCCGCGTTTAAATGCTTCTGCAAAACAGAGGAGAGCCTCGTGTAGTAGGGCACGTTGGGCCTTGCAGAGGCGTTTACAAAGACCTCCTTTAACTGCTTAAAATGGGGAGAGGCCTCAAGCACATCTTTGTCGTCATAGACATCCTCTCTCCCCGGGTTCCACCCCATCTTAATCGCGAATCTTTTTTGCACATCATAAGAGGTTATGTGCTCAACAAGTCTGAGCGCGGCTTCCTTATTCTTCGAGAACGCGGATATGCCTATGTGCCATCCTCCGAGCGTTGACGCTCCTTTTTTGCCCTTGAATCCCGGAAGCGGCGCAATGCCCGTCTTTCCTTTCACAGGAGAACCCTCCTGCGAGTATATGCCCCACGCGTAGGGCCAGTTTCTCTGGAAAAGCGCGCCTGATTCCTCAAAGGCTATTCTCGACTCCTCCTCCCTCATGCTTGTGTATGTGTCCGGAGGGGATACTTTATGCTTGTGAATGAGCCCCGCCATAAACCTGAGCGCTTCCCTGTTTTCAGCGGTGTTTATGTCTGCCCTGTTGCCTTCTATAATAATCCCGCCGCCGTTCGCGAGCGCGAACTCCAGAAAATTGCAGACAAGCCCCTCATACTGCGCTCCCTGCCACACAAAACAGGGGTTCTCTCCCTGCCGCCCGTTTTCAACACAAATCCTCACAAGCTCTTCCCACGAATCAGGCGGTTTCTTTACAATGTCTTTCCTGTAATATAGAAGCCCGCCGTCAATGTAAACAGGCAGCCCAATCAGCCTGTTATCATAAGTATCAGCGGTCTCAATGACGCCCCGAAAAAACGCGGCCCGCGCCTTGTCGCTGATTTCAACAGGCGCGAGCCATCCTGACGCGGCAAACTGCCCTATCCACGCTATGTCCATAAGAAAAACATCGGGCTCGGCCCTTTTCGCAGCGAGCGGAAGCACGAGCCCCTGCCTTCTCAAATCCGAGTCAGTGGGCTGGATATTTATCTTTACCCTTATTCCCGTTGTATCAGTAAACTCCCGCACAACCTCCTGCCACACGCTGATTTCAGCGGGCGCGCCGCCTACGTTAAATGATATGTCGTGTTTTTCCCGGGCACATCCCGCAAACAGCAGGGATAAAACGGAAAACAGAATAAACATTTTTAATTTCATCTCACGCCTCCTTAAAATGTAATATCAGGATAATAGTACGCCCCCTGTTTATATTTGTCAACCCCGCAGGCGGAGATAACTGCAATTTAAATTTGGAATTTGCAATTTGCAAGTGGACGGCAAAGAAGAAGAAGAAGAAGAAGCGAACCGGTTTTTGTAGGCTGCTAAACAAGTATTGCCGTAACGTGCAACCATCGCAGGACGGGGTAGGTAGCGGAAAATTTCGTCGAGAACTCAGGGCGCGTCTGTGCTGC
>DSBP01000226.1 GCA_011049465.1 bacterium
CCGCGCCCGTGTGAAAAGGGTCGAGCGCCGTTACATGGCTTATGTTTTTCGTCAGGTAAAAATATATGTTCCTGTAATAACTTGTATCGTCTATCACCACTCCGGGCCTTCCGTTAATCTCCTTTTCCCTGAGCGTTCCGGTAAAACGCTGCACGGCTGTTATTCCCTTTGTCTGCGCCGCTATCGCGGACACGCTGAGCTTGTCGCCGAAAGCCGCCCGCGCCCTTAGCCCGAAAAGCGTCTGCGAGTAGCTCACATACCTTGTGGGAGGCAGGTCAAGCGTAATGTCCCCGAAAGAAAACTCCTGCAGCGTCTCTCCCGCCTCTCCCTCGTAGCGTATGGATATCTTTGTGTTTTCATTTACCGAAGTAAGGCCTGTGTTGTCCTCGTAATTAACATCCACAAATATTTTGCTTCCTATGTTTCCGGTAACCAGAAGCCTGAGCGGCTGCTCTATGTCGGGCCTGAACGTGCTCGCCTGCCTGTTGGGGTCCTCCTTGTCATACCATTTCTGAATGAGGTTAATGGATACTGATTTTTTTCCGGAAATTTTCAGGCTTGAGTCCGGCGGAAGCCCGTACTGTGAAATATCGGCGGATAGTATGCCGCTGCGCCTGATTTCAATATACTCTATCCTTCCCTGAGTAACCGCGCTCGGCTGGCCCGTGTTTCCCATGGAGTCAACAGCCGCCACCTTGTAATAATACTCCTCTCCGGCTTTCGGCTCGCTCACGCTGTTTATTATATTATCGTAGTAAAACAATCTGCCGTCCTCGCCCGGCAGCGGCCTTACCATTCTTTCATTAATCCTTCCCTCGGAAAAATCGCCGGGCACGGTTGTCCTGAATATTTCGTATCCGATAACCGGATACGCGCCCTGGGACTCGGGCTCGTCCCACACCAGTTTTATCGATTCCGCGGATACGCCCGTAACAGTAAGATTCCGCGGCGCTGTTGTCCCCTCGTATAAGAAAACAGTCTCCGGAGCGGAAAGTTCAGACATGCCTCCCTTAACATCAACCGACTGAACCGCGTATGTATATTTAACTCCCTGCGTAATTCCGTCAGTGTCAGCATAGGCGGTCCGCGTCAGAACCGCGCTGTTAACCCGGGCCGGCTCCCCGTCATTTATTGACCTGTAAATATTGTATCCCGACAGCGGATTGTCTCCGGTTGACTCAGGCTCTGCCCATTTGATGTTAATGGTGCTGCCCGCGGCAGATGCAGAGAGGTTCCGCGGCGGCACAAGCGGCCCAAAGACAGAGGCTGTAACAATGGGCGAATTGACGGTTTTACCGCCTTCATCCCGGGATACTACCCTGTAGTAGTATGTGGTTTTATGCAGGGGCGGCTCCATGCTGTTATCCGCATTGTCCGTATATAGAACAGTATTCAGGGGCTGCCTGTTGATTTTTTTATATCCGCTGTCCGGGTTCACGCTTCTGTAAACATCATAAAACATTATCGCGCCTATTGCCGGGTCCCAATTGAGGTTCACCGACAGCCCTTCGGATACTGCCCTGAGCCCTGTTATCAGTTCAGCGCCCTCGCTTATATGAGGCATATCAGAGGCCGGCTCAACCTCATAAACGCCTTGCTCTGCAGGGTCGGGAATTTCCCCCAATTCAGGCGATACTGTATCCGAGTGCAGGATTACGGGATACAAAACCGCAAAAACCAGGGTAAAAACAACGGCCCTAAAACCGGAATTTTTTATCATGTCATCTTCATTATTTCCCGAAACCGGGCCGCTTTTCTTTTTCCCCGGAACGCGCGCAAGCCTCTTCAACAGAAGCCTTAAGATTTTCAATCCCTGCGGTTTCCTCCTCAATTGACGCGGATATGGATTCGATGTTTGTTGCCATGTCCTCAATCATAGTCTCTACCTTTCCGATTATTTCAATTATTTTCTGCGTCTTTTCCACCTCATCAGCGGTTAAAACATAAATACTTCCGGTGATCTTGACGTTTTCATCTATGACTTCCTTGATGTTTTTAAAGGCCTCTCCCGCGTTATTCGCGGTTTCCACGCCGGCCTTCATTGCTGCCGCGCCGTCGTTAATCATTGATACCGTGACAGCGGTTGTCCTGTTGATATCCTTCAACTCTTCCGCTATCTTCTTTGAAGCTCCCGCGGTTGACTCCGCGAGCTGCCTTATCTCTTCCGCCACAACGGCAAAACCGCGGCCGGCCTCTCCGGCGCGCGCCGCTTCTATGGAAGCGTTAAGCGCGAGGAGATTTGTCTGTTCGGCTATCTCCTTTATCAATGATGTCACCTTGCTTATCTCGGCTGTTTTAAGCCCCATCAGGTTTACGCTTTGCTTAAGCTCGTCCATTGACCTGTTTATGCCGGTTATCTCATTAATGGCTCCGTTTATCTTTTCCTCCCCGTCCGCCGCGCTCTCCGCCATTTTTTTGCTGAAAAGCGAGCCCTTATTTGTCTCAAGCCTTATCTTTTCTATGTCATCGGATATTTTTCCCGTTATGTCCTTTGTCGCGCGGACGCTCTCGGCATAACCCGAAACCCTGCGCGCCAGTTCCTGGGCAGAGCCCGATATTGAGCCCGCAGTATCCGACACTTCAGAAAACATTGCCTCAATTCCCTTCAGCGATTCCTTTATGTTGTTGTACTCATCCTGCGACTCCCGCAGCATTTTCTTTGTTTTCCTCAATATAGCGGGCGAAACCCGGGCCTCCTTTATGCCAAAAAAACCGGCGGCCGCGCCGCTCTCCTCTTCGGCCGCGCTTTCATCCGTTAAGACGCGGGCCTCTCTCCCCGAGATTATCACATACCCCGCGCCCCACGCAGCGACAGCAAGGATAAAAATCACGGAAAAAACAAACATTAAATTTATCCCTGCCTTTATGCCGGATTGAATCCCCGCGCCTCCGGCAGCCTTCTTCTTAAGCCTCTCCTTAATCACCCGCAGCTCTCCCGCGGCCTCCCTGTTTGACGCCATTATTTTCGCGAGCGACGCGCTGTTCATCGTTTTCCAGTCAGCAGCCATAAATTTGCCGGCTATTGCTGCCCTTGTTTCCCGCGCTGCCGCCAAATCCTTCAGTTTCGACAGTTCTGTCTCAAAAACCGGCGCTTTATACTGCGGGTAAGACCGTTTTTTGGAGTATGCTTCCGGCACAATCCGCACATAACGCAGCACTTCCGTATACGCGGTTATTGACGCCTCAATCCCCGAGATAACATCAATATCAGCGGCTGCGGCCGCGGCCTCCTGCCTGTATGGCTCCACCTCTTTTTTCACCGAGGACACCACAGAAATAAAAATCAGAGTATTCACAGCCACAAACGCCGCCGTCATATATGACGCGAACTTCAGGCTGAAAACAAACCTCTTTGTCTTCTCCATTATTGTTTCACGCTGACAAGTGTTTTTTCTTCCCTGGATGCCCTGTCAATGATTTTAACCGGGCCGTATCCCTTCGCGTACCACACAACCCGGTCAAAATACCGGCTTCCCGAGTAATCAACCTTAAAGGCCTCAATGACGCCCATGGGTGTTGACAGCTCTTCTTTCTCCGATATTTTTCCGGTGATTTCCCTGTTGTTATATGTTCCTGCCGCAAATTCCATGCCCTGCTTGATTCTTTCGGGAAGAATCACAAGCCCGGCCTTGTATTTTTTACCGTAATTGCTCGAATACGCAGCCAGAATAAGCCCTGCTTTTTTTTCAAAACGGTAATATTCCTGTTTCGTGGAAAAATTACCCTGGTTTGTCATGACAAGCGCCGAACATTCAACGCCCTCAACCTGATGTTTTTTCACGTCAAACTGCCACTCTTCCGGCGCCTTTCCCTTCACATTAAAAAGAAGCTTTTGTCCGGAACCGAGCGGCATATATGCAACGCTCTTTTCCCCCATAATTGCCATAACAAAAATAAACACAACAAGAACCGCGGCTGCGGCGCCGCTTGCCGCAATCAGCGCCTTTGTAACCTTTTGTTTTAACTGTTTTTGCTTTTCCCTCTTCTCGCTCTCTTCAAGCATCTTGTCTATATCAATTTCAGCCATGGTAATCCTCCTGAAGCTTTATTTTAATATACCGCGCAGTTCTTTGTAAACCCTCTCAGGGCTTATCCCTTCCATGCATCGGACAGCCTCATAAGGGCACTTCATCTTTTCGCAGGGCGCGCAGGGTTCTGAGCTGTATACTGCCCTGTGCGCCGGGTTCGCGGACGGCCCCCACGCCCTGTAGTCAGTCGGGCCGTGGACAGTCACCGTAGGCGTCTTAACAGCCACCGCAATGTGTTTTGGCGCGCCATCGTTTGTAACCACAGCGTCCATCCTTTTCAAAAGAGCCCCGAGCCTTTTAATTGTTGTCTCCGGCGCTATAAAAACCCTCTCTCTTC
>DSBP01000118.1 GCA_011049465.1 bacterium
CCTTTAACCGCGGCAAGCATGTGTTCAACGGTGTGTATTACGCTCTTGCCGTGCTTTATGGTTGTGCCGCGGCGCGTGTCTTTTATACAGGCCGGATTCAGCCCGTAAAACTCACCCTTATTTCTTATCTTTATGCCCTGGCCCTCAGGCGCCGGGACAAAAACAACCGTGTTCATCCTGCCCTTGTGCAGCCCCGTGCCCCTGATAACAGCGCTCGTTTTTAAAGTTGACTGCCGCTTCATTTTTTGTCTTCAGGCTTCCCGGCATCCGCCTCGATCGCCTTTACCCTTTTAAAGAGCTCACCCAGCTTTCCCGCATAAGCCTCTGTCCGCCTCTGTTCCATGAGGGGCCTTGCGGGTGTGCCCGAAATCACCGCGCCGTCAGGCGTATCTTTTGAGACGCCTGACTGGGATCCTATTTTTACGGAGCGGCCCACCGTTATATGGTCGGCAAAACCGACCTGTCCGCCTATAAGGCACCCGTTTCCTATTTTCACGCTTCCTGATATGCCTGTCTGCGCGGCAATTATGACGCCGTCGCCGAGCTCCACATTATGGCCAATCTGGACAAGGTTGTCCAGCTTGCAGCTGTTACCGATTATCGTAGAGCCGAAAGCGGCCCTGTCAATTGTTGTATTCGCGCCTATCTCAACATCGTTTTTTATGAGAACGTTTCCCGTCTGCGGGACCTTAACAATACTGCCCTCGTTTTCAACAAAACCAAAACCATCCGCCCCGATAACGGCCCCTGAATGTATTATACACCGCTCGCCTATAACGGTTCCGGGATAAAGGGTTACCCGCGCAAATACCGAGGACCCGCTGCCAACCCTGCAGTTCTCCGCGACAACCGCTCCGTCGCCGATTAAAACACCGTCTCCCAAAACCACGCCGTCTTTGACCACGGCAAAATCGCCTATCACAACATTTTTTCCCAGAGACGCTTTTTTCGAGACCGAAGCCCTATCCGATATAAACCCTTCCCTCTGCCTGTCAGGGAAAAACAGTTTTATCGCGCCTATGTACGCGAGCCTCGCGTTCTTGACCTTTATGACGGTCTTTCCCGGAAGAGAATCGAGAGAATCGGATATAATCACCTTTGCGGCGGATTTCAGGGCCTCTCCGGCATGTTTCGCGTCCAGGATAAAACTTACATCTCCCTCTTTTGCCCCTTTAAGGTCGGAAATCCCGGAGAGCGTTTCCCCGGGATTTCCGTTTACTGTTCCGCCTAATTTTCCGGCAGCGTCAGCCGCGCTGATAATCACCACAGCCTCCCTTATTTGTTCATCTCTTTTGTAACCAGCCCTGTTATATCATCGCCTCCGAACAAAAGCATGTTTCTTTCAAAGACATAGTCATACTTGTTGTTTTTCGCTATCTTTACAACAATGGCGCGGAGCTCGTCAACAAGGCCTGCTGTCATCTCTTTCTCTTTTGTGAGCAGTTTCTGCTGTATTTCAAGCGTCTTCATCTGAAGCCTTTCAGCCTTTGTTTTCAGCTCTCCCTGCTTCTTCATAAGCTCGCTTCTGTCCATAACCGTGGATTTTTTCTCAAGGTCCTCGCTCTCTTTAATAATGGCGGCTTTTTCCTTCTCAAGCGCCGCCTGCTCCCGGTCAAGCTCTGCCTTCAGCCTGTCCTTTGCCTTTTTTGTCCCTTCATACTGGTTGAATACCTTTTCAATATCCACATAACCCACCTTAATCCCCGAAGCTGCGGCGCTTGCCGCGAAAACAAAAAACAAAATCCCGCTCATAAACAATACTGTCTTTTTCATTTATACGCCTCCTTGTTTTTTTATACTCAGAATATATTGCCTATATTAAAATGAATCTGGCCTCCCGGCGGCGCGGCTTCCGGCACAAGCCCATAGCCCCAGTCAAGCCTTAAAAGCATTACTGTCCCGGGTATTGTGAGCCTTATGCCAAACCCCACGCTTGAGTAAAGAAACGGGTTTGTCCAGTCCACTTCATCAAAATTCATCCAGCAGTTTCCGCTGTCATAAAACGCGGCAAGAGTCAGGACGCGTTCCACAAGCTTAAGCTTGTATTCTATATTCGTCACAACGAGAAAATTTCCGCCGGCAATTGGCCCCAAAGACCTCTCGCCGTATCCCCTGACAGTATCCGTGCCGCCCGCATAAAAACGCTCAACGACAGGCACTATCGCGCTTCCATAACTGTAATCATATCCCGCGGCATGGCCCACCCTGGCGCGCATTCCAAGGACAAACTTCCAGAAGCTGGGGACAAAATAGCGTATATCGCCCACTGTTTTAATGTAATTGAAATCCCCGCCCAAAAGGCCTCCGCCGAGCTGAACCGACAGGCTTCCGTACGCGCCTCTGTTGGCGTCAAATATATCATCCCTTGTATCATATACATACATGGGCGTGATTGAGCTTATCTGCGTCTCCTCTTCATGAACTATACCCTGAAGCTGGCTTGATATATTGGAAAACTTGTCCTGCTGGTACCTGTATGTAATAAACGTTTTATGCTCAAGCCCGATCCTGCGGCCGAACGAGAGGTTAAAACCGTAAGTGTCCAGGTCGTATCCCTGATTATTATAAGCCGTATTCTTAAATATGTTCCAGACATCTATCCCGAACGATGTCGGAGTATCAAAGAGCCACGGGTCCTTATAAGAAAGCTGCCAGCTCTTTTTCTGGTTCCCGAACTGGACGTCAGCGGAAAACCCCTTTCCTTCCCCGAACAGATTTGACTGAGAGAGCTGCACATACCCGACTATACCCTCAACCGTTGAGTATCCCGCGCCGAGCCCTATGTTTCCGGTCTTTCTTTCCGTAACCTCAAAGACAAGATTTAACCGGTCAATATCCACCTGCTCAGTGTCTATGACTATATTGTCAAAAAATCCGAGGTTATAAATATTCTCCTGCGCGCGCCTTATCCTGTTGCTGTCAAAGGGCTGCCCCTCCTCAAGATTAAGCTCCCTGATTATTACCTTGTCTTTTGTCACATAATTTCCCCTGACTTTTACCTGATTGATATACGCCACAGGCCCGTCCGCCATTTCAAGCTGTATGGCAACTGCACCCACATCGTCATCATAAACCACATTTTCCTTTACCTGCGCGAAAATATGCCCCTTTCCCGAAAAGAGGTTTCTTATTATGTTTAAGTCATTCTCATAAGCAGCCCTGTCAAATACGCGCCCTTTTCTTGTTTCTATCCTGTCCAATACGTACTCCTCTTCGAAGAGCGAGGAGCCGGAGGCATTGATTGATTTGACGGTATATTTGATCCCTTCCTCAACAGGAATCTCTATGTGTATGGCGTTGTTTTCCCCGTCAATATTAACATACCCGTCTATTATTTTTCCCCTGTTAATGTCAATCTCTCCGATTGTATACGGGCCTATCCTCGCCTTCACATATCCTTCCCTGTGATAAGCGGCAAGAATCTTTTTCAGGTCCTCAATAAACTTATCCTCGTCAAAAACCCCGCTCACAAACCAGCCGTCTTCCTTGGTGTCCATAAGCCCTTTTATCTTGTCGACTCCAAACACCCTGTTGCCCACGGCTTTAATGGATTTAACCTTTACCTTTTCGCCTTCCTCAACCTCTATTTCAAACCTCACTCTTTTCCCGGGAAGCTCCCTTCCGGTTTCCGTATGCTCGGCAAGCGAGTGGCTGACTTTTGCATAATAAAAATTCTTGTCCCTGTACATCTTTGTTATTTCAGCCACGGCCCTTGCAGCCATTAATTCGTTATAATATTCGCCCTCTTTGATTTTTATTGACTGATCTTCTATATCAAGTTTTGATTTTATATCTCCGTCCCCGACCTGTTTGTTTCCTTTTATGAGTATGCGCGAAATTATAGGCCTCTCCACGAACTCATATACAATTACTGTCCTGCCTCCTTCATTTTTAAGCGATACCTTGATGTCTTCAAACTTGCCTGTATTATATAACTTTTTTATGTCACCCCTAGTCTTGTACCTTGAATAAACCATACCCACGCCGTAAACTATTGTGTCAAGCACCTCTTTTTCTGTAACTGTTTCCAGCCCGTTCAGCCTAATATCCTCGATTATAATATACTCGTAATCAGACGCGTCAACCACAGCCGCTTGGGCCGATAAAACCGATGCCAGCATAACCATAACAAATACCAATTTTTTCATAATGTGAAAATGCCTCCTGTTTTGTATGAAAAACGTCTCCTATTATATCAATAATAACATCTCCGCGCAAGACATAAATAACGTCCCAGAAACCGCAATAGGAACAATTGAAAAGGCCGTTTAATCCATGTATAATAACGTTATCAACGCGTTAAATACATTCACCCAACGGGTGAGAAGGAGAAAACGGCCCATGAATAGTATA
>DSBP01000285.1 GCA_011049465.1 bacterium
CCGGAACCGCGAGATTTAACGGGCCTAGGGATATAGAAATAGATTTAACAGGCAATTACATTTATGTGGCTGATACGGCATCTAACAGGATAAGAAGAGTGGATTTAACGCTGAATACAGTGGCAACAATGGTTTCAAGCGGTTTAAGCGTGCCTTCCGGGCTGGCGATAGACTCAAATACATCCCCCGAAAGGCTTTATTTTTCTGACAGCGGCAGCAACCGGATAATGTACATGGCTATTCCCGGAAACACCGTGCATTATGTGGCGGGTTCTGTGCTTGGTTTTGCTGACGGAAACTCCGCGACAGCTAGGTTCCGCGTGCCTATGGCAATAGCGCTGAATGAGGAAAAAGATCGGTTGTATGCGGCGGACATGGCAAATAACAAGGTCAGGGTTATAGATTTGCAGGATTCAACAGTATCTACTCTGGCCGGAGGGGGAGGGGCGGAATCAATAACCGCGGGTTATTTGAATGGTTATGGGACAGACGCCCTGTTTGACAGACCGAGGGGGATAAGTGTTAAGAGCGGCGGAGGAATCTTTATTACCGATTACTTTAATAACATGATAAGGCTGGTTGAGCCTCAGTCAAATTCGCTTGTCACGAGATATGCCGGATACTCAAAGTATGACGGCGACGGAAATTACGTTCCGGCCGCGACATTTAATTCTCCGGGCGATGCCTGTATTAACACCCTTAACGGAAGGGTGTATGTGACTGACACGTATAACTGTGTCATCCGGATGATTGACGAGACAGGGCTTATATCTACAATAGCGGGAACAGGGACATGCGGTTATGCTGACGGGCCGGGAAATGAGGCCATGTTCATGTATCCGAGAATGTCCGTTGTTGATGCTGTTAACGGATATCTTTATGTTGTTGACACAGGAAGCCACGTTATCAGAAGGATTGATTTTAACAGCCCGGATTACGAAGTGTCTCTGACCGCAGGCACACCCGGTGTCTCCGGATATGTGAACGGGCAGGGTGGAGCGGCAAGGTTTTTCAGCCCGGAAGCCGTGGTGCTGGATTACGTAAACAATATTCTTTATGTGGCTGATACGAGAAATAACAGGATACGATCCATAGATCTGAACAACGCGAATCAGACGGCGCTCGTTGCCGGAAACGGTGTTGCCGGATATGCGGATAATAACAGCGGCGCAAACGCGGCTTTTAATAATCCGTCCGGGATAACGTGGTCCGAGGGTTTTAATTCTGTTTTTATAGGAGACACAAATAATAACCTGATAAGGCGCATTGTTTTAACGGGCACATATCCCGTGTCAACTGTCGCGGGAAGCGGGGCTTACGGTTTTGCCGACGGGGAAGTGTCAGCAGCGATGTTCAGGAGCCCGAGAGGGATGGCCATGGATGATAAACTTAAGGTTTTATACGCGGCAGACTCACTTAATTACATGATCAGATTTGTGGACATAAACACGTATACCGTAGGCACTGTGGCGGGAGATGGGACATCCGGATACGCTGAAGGAACCGGGCTGTCAGCGCGTTTTGGGTCCATTTCACAGCTGAGTATTAATGAAGAAGCGCAGGTTCTTTATACTGCGGACACGCTCAGCAACAGGATAAGAATGGTTGATGTATTTATCCCGACGCCGACACCGACTCTGACACACACGGAAACTCCCACACATACCCCGACAATAACAATGACTGTTGACGGCACGGTAACGGACACGCCGACTGTGACGGAAACAGCTACAATTACGGAGACGCACACTGAAACGCCATACTTGTCGCCGACAGATACGCCGACCGTTTCGCCTTCGCCTTCGGTTACGGCGACTGTAACACCGACAGGAACAGCGACCACGACGGCGAGTTATACACAAACGGCGACAAATAGCCCGACGTTTACGGAGAGCCCGAGCGCGACAGAAACCCATACGGCAACTCTATCGGCAACTGCTACGCAGACAGGGTCGCAGACGCCTTCAAATACCATAAGTCCTACGGTTACAGAAACCGGGACCGTTACGGAAACACTTACACACACACCCACGCAGACAGAAACACCGGTTTTTACCGATACCCCGGTATTTTCCGCCACGGTGACAGTTTCGGAGACTTTGAGTGCAACAGCTTCATATACAGCTACGCCAGCGGCCTCGCTGACATTTACACACACACCCACAAGTGAGCATACTCTTACAGGAACAGCCACGCCTGAACCGTCTTTTACGGCAAGCCCTGAGCCTACTTTGGAGGAACAGCACTCGGCAACGGCTTCGGCCTCTGTTACTGCATACATAACGCCGGACGCGTCAGGCACGCCCTCATCAACCTTTACGCAAAGCGCAACAGCGGTCAGCACACCTTCACGAACTGTCACGCCCGTCCCCACAGAAACGGTTGTCTCCGGAGCAACGCCGACAGTAACCCCGACGCGTGTTGATTATTACGGAGAAGGGTTTTATTTGATAGATAATCACAGGCTGTATCCCAACCCGTCAATAGGAAGGGTGGTAACAATTGAGTTCAGCGCCAACCAAAACACCCAAAGCGCTGTAATAGAGATTTACACCATGTCTTTCAGGCTCATACAAAAGCATGATTTAGGGCCGGTTCCGGCCAATGTGACTGTCAAGAAACACATAACAAGCCTGCGGAATATGGCTAACGGGACATATTACTACAGGATAAAATGTTTAAACGCGGAAGGAAAAGAGGCCAACAAGACGGGCCAGTTGATTATAATAAAATAATTGTTACTCCAGGATTTTGCCCAAAAGGCCCCTTCTTCCAAGGAAAAAATCATAAGCATTCATTTTTTTCCCGCCCTCGTACTGGACTTCGCGAAAAACAACGGACTTATCAGAGGCCCTGACAATAAATCCGGTGTTTTTACCGGACGCGGTGACTTCGCCTGGACTGCCTGCTGTTGAATCCGATAATGAAGATTTCATAATTTTCAGCATTTTGGAATCAAGCGTGCAGTAAGCGCAGGGCCAGGGAAGCAGCCCGCGCGCCATATTGTGTATCTTTTCCGCGCTCATGCTGAAATTTATCCTGCCATCCTCTTTTTTCAGGGTTTTTACTGTGCTTGCTTTGGATTCGTCCTGTTTAATTCTTTGTGCCCTGCCTGACGATATCAGTTCAAGCACGCGGGGCGTATGCTCCGCGGCAAGTGAGGAGAGTTTTTCATAAAGGGTGATTGATGTGTCTTCCGCGGATATCGGAATTGAAGCGGAGTGAATAATATCGCCGGCATCAAGCCGTTTTTCAATGAACTGAAAAGAGATGCCTGTTTCATTGTCGCCGTTCATGATTGCGTGGTTAATGGGAGAGGCTCCGCGGTATTTTGGAAGAAGAGAGGCGTGTATGTTAATACTGTCATATTTCGGCATATAGATGAGCTCGTCCGGTATTATCTGGCCGAACGCGGTTATCACATTGAGTTCTGCCCCGTATTCCCTGTACTTATCCATAAAGGATTGCTCCTTTACGCTCTCAGGCTGGAGAACGGGAATGGAATTTAAAAGAGCGGCCTCTTTTACAGGGCAGGGTTTAATCTCCATTTTTCTGCCCGACGGCCTGTCCGGCCGGGTTACGGCAATGACGGTATCATGGCCGGACTGCAGTATCGAATTCAATACAGGGACGGCAAAAGAGGGAGTTCCAAAAAAAGCTATTCTCATTTTTTATTCTTCCCGAGTTTCTTTATCTCTTTGAGTTCTTTGTTGTGCAGCATTCTTTTTACCGGAGACATGCGGTAAATGAAGACAACCCCGTTTAAATGGTCAATCTCGTGCTGAAGCGCCACAGCCTCGAGGCCTGATGCCTCAATCATAAGCTCCTCGCCGTTTTCGTCCTGTGCTTTAACGGTTATAACGGACGGCCGCTCGATTTTTTCGGTCAGGCCCGGAAAGCTCAAGCAGCCCTCTTCAAAAACGGCTTTTTCCCTGCTTGAGGAGGCAACAACAGGGTTTGCAAGCCGCAATACCCTGGGGTTTTCAAATGTTCCCGTATCAATTACAAGCGCCATTTTAGTGACGCCTATCTGGTTTGCCGCGAGGCCGACGCCGTTCGCGCTGTACATTGTGTCAAGAAGGTCGTCAAAGAGTTCTTTTACAGAAGCGTCAAAAACGGTTATTTTTGAGGCTTTCTTTTTTAACACGGGGTCTCCGTATGTAATTATCTCGCGTACAGCCATACTTTCGCCTTCCTTTCCGAAGTAAGGAAATTATATAGTAAAAGAGCCAAAAAGGCAAAAAAAATATAAACTGAACAGCAGCCGTGTGAGCTTGTGCCTCTTGAATCCCCGTCCTGCGATAGCGGTGTTGGGGCAAAGGTTGTTTTGTGTTCGTATTAACTTATAA
>DSBP01000019.1 GCA_011049465.1 bacterium
GCCGTCTTTTTCCGGCGGAATCATTTTATCCTTAACCGCCTCAGGCTTGCTGTATATCCCGAAAAACGACGGAATGGTCGGGCCGTAAACATCAGCGTCAAGCACAGCTGTTTTTATCCCCCTTTTTGCCATAGCAAGGGCAAGGTTTGCTGTAACAGTGGATTTGCCCACGCCGCCTTTGCCGCTTCCTACCGCTATGATGCTTTTAATTCCTTTTGCTGCCTCTTTAATCTCATCAATCACGCTCATGTCGTCTCTCCTTAAATTGTCGTAGAGAAGGGGCTTCCGCTTTCGCAGGAACTTCAGCGGACAAGTGCTTGCCGGCAGAAATCTTGATGAAGGCCGGCCCCCTTCTCTCGTTTTGCGTCCCGTATCCGCTTTGTAGCCGCGAACTTCAGTTCGCGCGTCTTTCAAATCCCGCTTTCAACTGCCGCAAACTGAAGTTTGCGCCTACGTTTAAAAACCTCTCAAATACCGCGTTGTCTTTGAGACGGGCACGCTTGTCCTCTGAATGCTCCTCAAAAAGTAACTACCCTGTCGCTTTCCTTCACAATATCATACATGTCCTGCATTGTGGATATGGGACACATATCGCCTCCCTCTTCTTCTCTTGATTTTATGCAGGTTCCGCACGCAAATATTTTTCCTCCGTCTTTCATAAATTTTTCCGCTTCGCCGGCAGCATTGAATTTTTCCGTGCTTGTCTTTTGATACTCCACTCCCTTTCCCATAAAAAAGACCTTTACCTCATCCTTTTTTCCAAGACAAAAATTCGCGTAACGCAGGGCGTTCCAGCAGGTTTCCGGGTCATTTCCCGCTATCACCACTCCAATTTTCATCGCAAGCCTCCTTTTCTTTTTCCAAACATCCTCCTGAATATCCTTTCCGCCTTAAAACCGCTGCAGTGCATCGGCTCAGCAGCTGTCACCCCACGCCACATTATATAACGCGCAGTCTTCTCAATCTCTTTTGCATCCGCGCCGCGCAGGTGGAACCCGCCCGCCATAATATCTATTTTTTTCACTCCCGGTATTTCAAGCGCCTTATCAAGCATTGCCTCAGGGCCGGGATGCGAGCACCCGCATAAAAGAATACTTTTTCCGACGTTTTTAATTACAAGCGCCTGCTCAAAAATATTTTTTTCCTTATACTTCCCTTTTACCTGCCCTGTAAGATAAATACCGGGCGCTATCCTGCGCGGCTTTTCCCCGCACAACACGGGCCTCGCCCCCTTTTTTAACGCTTTATTAATAATCTGCCGCGGCGTATCGCGGCAAAAGTAAATCTTTATTCCCTTTTTAAGCTCAAGCAGCGGCCAAAGCCCGCCTGTATGATCCCAATGCCCGTGGGAGATAACCACATGCCTTATTTTATCAGGCCTTGCTTTTTTTTTAAGGCATTTCATAAAAACTTCTCCGTCGCCAAACGTGTCAAAAACAACATCTTTGCCGACTAAAAAAGCAATCCCCCATTTCCCGGATTCAATGTGCTTTTTCGTCCTTCCTTCAGCGAGAAGTTCAACACTATTTTTTAACACCTCATCCCTCTCTTCTTTATTTCTTATATCTTAACTATGGAGCCGGCCCAGGTAAGGCCGGCTCCAAAAGCGGACATTGCAACTATATCCCCTTTTTTTATCCTGCCCTGCTCAACCGCCTCCGCAAGGGCTATGGGTATTGTGGCTGCGGAAGTATTTCCGTAACGCTGAATATTGATGATATTTTTTTCATCCGGCCATTTGAATCTTTTGGCTATTGATTTTATTATCCTTATGTTTGCCTGGTGAAATATGACAAAATCAACCTCTTCGCTTGTTATTTTTGCCGTTTTCAGCGCCTCATCAAGCGCCTGCGGCATCTTCTCAACAGCAAGCTTGTATATCTCAGCGCCGTCCATTTTAAGGTAATGCATTTTATTTTTAACCGTCTCCTCTGTCGCGGGCATCGCGGACCCGCCCGCGGGCTGGTAAAGCATCTCGCGGCTCGCCCCGTCTGAATAAATGACGGATGACAGGATACCGCCTGTTTCAACGGGCCCTATTACTGCCGCGCCGGCGCCGTCGCCCAGCAGCACACAGGTGTTCCTGTCGCTCCAGTCCGTGACAGACGACAGCTTTTCAGCGGCAACAAGAAGAATATTTTTGTACCTTCCCGACTCAACCATTGAACGGGCTATGTCAATCCCATAGATAAACCCCGAACAGGCCGCTGAAATGTCAAAAGCGGGCGTATTGCCGAGGCCGAGTTTTTTCTGAATAAGCGCGGCTGAAGCGGGCCAGGGGTTGTCCCCTGTGATTGTCGCTGTTATTACGAGGCCTATGTCTTCTTTCCTGATTCCCGCGCTCTGTATGGCGCGCTCCGCGGCCCTGACTCCCATATCCGATACAAACTCATTATCAGCCGCTATCCTGCGCTCCTCAATTCCCGTCCTTGTCCTTATCCACTCATCAGTTGTGTCAACCGTCTTCTCAAGTTCTTTGTTTGTAATAATCCTTTCAGGCACATAGTACCCGGTTCCAAGTATGCCGGCTGTCATTTCCGCCTCCTTCTCAACTTATAAATACTTTTTTTATTATTAAACACCTACGAATAAAAGACTCTTTTCCCTTATTTCCGGCTAAAACTTCATCCGCGCGCTTCTTTCTTCAAATTTCTTCAGGATATTTAATAATATCATATATGCAATTATTTTCCACGTTTCGTTTTTCCTTCATGATAGAGGAGCATTCCGTCGCCAACCGCGCACCCGGTATGCCCCGCAACCACACCGCACTTGGCTATAAACAAAAAAAAGACAGCCCTCTTTGATTCCGAAAGCGCCTCGTAATTTCCCTGGCCCTTGCTTATTACCATATCAGCGCTTTTAAAGAGCTCTCTGAAACGCGCCGAGCATCCTGAAAGGACGGTCCCCGCGATATCGGACCCGCTTTTAAAAATTTCCGCGCATCTGTCAATGCCGCTTTCTCGTGCATCTCTTTCAAGCGCGTCATTCAACGCGGGCCTGCTTTTTACAGCGTAAACAATACGGGCGGAAGGGCTGCTTTCCTTTATCTCCTCAATCAGAATCCGGTCAAAAACCGTCTCGCCCGCGTTGTCGGCCAGATATAGTATCAGACGGGATCTTCCGGCATATCCCTTGAATTCCTTTATATCAAACCTTGCGTGCCTGCCCTTTTTGCCGCTTTTTATCTTTTGAAGGGCGGCGGTAAACGATTCTTCCATTTTGCTCATTTGCATCGCGCCGCAGTCAATAATATTTCCCGCAATCGCGGTTTTAACAGCGGAAGCCATCGTATCTTTTGATCCTGCCACGCGCCTTTTCATATGCGGATAAAACGCAAGCGCCCTTTTGTTGCTCTTCTTTTTTACTTCCCTGTAAATATCAGCTGTTTTCAAACGCTTTTTAAGTATATCAATTATTTTTTTGTCCAGCTCCGGCGGGGATCTCCTCATATCCATGGAAGGTATTGCTGCCGCTATATCGCAGATAATTCTTTTTTTATTCCTGTCTCCCGCGCCCTTTAATTCAGACGCGTCAATCGCCTGCCTGAAAAAACAGGGAATACAATCCAAATACGTCTTCATAGAAATAGTCTCTCCTTAATTTTTTCCCACGGTTATTTTGGCTTCCCGCAGAAGCGCCTCCCTGCATTCTCTTATTTCCGCGGCTGTTTCCCCGCATTCCAATAATGGAGGCACGCCTTTATTAACAGCAGCCGGAACACATTCAGAAAACGCTATTTTACCGAGTAACGATAATTTCTCTTTCGCGCAAAATAATTCAATTTCACCGCTTTTTCCCGAATTTAAATCGTATTTATTAACAATAACTCCGGCCTTTATTTTAAAATGCCTTACGACTTCTGCGGCACGCTTAAGGTCATGCAGCCCTGATACCGTGGGTTCTGTTACAATAATAACAAAATCCGCGCCTGTAATCGCGGCCATCGCGGCACATCCTGTTCCCGGCGGCCCGTCAATTATAACCGTATCAAGCCCTGCCTCTTCCGCCTTTTTTCGCGCCGCTTCCCTGACCCTGCTCACCAGTTTTCCCGAGTTGTCTTCGGCTATTCCCAGTTTCGCGTGGACAAACGGGCCGTAATCCGTGCCGGAAACAAACCACTCGCCCGCAATTGATTCTTTCATTGTTATCGCGCCTGCCGCACATATTTTCGCGCACAGCCCGCAGCCCTCGCAGGAAAAAGGGTCAATTTCAAGGTTTTTATCAACAGCCTTAAACCTGCATACACTTACGCACTTTTGGCATTCAATGCATTTTTTCCTGTCGAGACCGGCCATTTGCCCGGCCCTGAACTCATACGTTTCAAGCACTGAATGGCGGAGCATCA
>DSBP01000015.1 GCA_011049465.1 bacterium
CAGCCGGAGAAAAACTCAAGCAGGTTATTTCGGTCAGGGATGAGATAAAAGAAGCGGTGAGGAAGTTTGTGGAAGCTGAAAGCTGAAAACTTAAAGTTTAAAGTTAATTCAAAAAACCGTCTGCCGTGAAAGGTCTGATTTTTCAGTTCAAAAGGAATTGTGAACTGCAGTTGTTTTAATGGAAATGCAAATGGAAATTTGTTTTGTACAAACTTTCCCTTGACAACCCCCTGTTTTTCCTTAATAATCCTCTTAATCAAAAATTAACAATTCAAATAAATACGCATGGAGGTGCGGTATGTTCAGAATAAACGAGCTCTTCGGCAAGTCGCCATTTAAGCCTCTTCATGAGCATATGATAAAGGTAAAGGACTGTGTGGACAAACTGCCTGAGCTGAAAGAGGCTTTTCTTGCCGGCAACGAGGAAAAGACAAAGGAATTATTCGAGGTTATATGCAAACTTGAACATAAGGCTGATATAGCCAAACAGCATATACGCAACCAGCTTCCCAAGTCCTATTTTCTGCCTGTTGACAGAGGCGACATACTGAACTTTCTTAATGCCCAGGACGAAATAGCGGACGCGATTGAGGATGTGGCTGTTCTTATCAATATGAGGAAGACGGTGATGCCGCCCGAGCTTAAAGAGGCCTTCGGCACGCTTTTTGACAGGGTGTTTGAGACATGCGTCAGGGCCTTTGAGGTCTCAGGCGAGATTAATGACCTTGCAGAGACCGGATTCGGCGGATTTGAGGCAAAAATGGTCTCGGACTGGATAGAAAAAGTAGCGACAGCCGAGTGGGAGGCGGACAAGGCGCAGATGACGCTGTCAAGGCTCTTGTTTAACCAGGAGGACAAGGTAACGCCTGTTACAATATTTATTCTTGATAAGATAATAGTAAGGCTGGGCAAGATAGCCAACAGCGCGGAAAATGCCGCTGATATGATGAGAAGCATGCTTGTAAAAAGATAACGGAGAGTGTTTATTTGCTGACAATACAGATAATAGTCATATTCGCCACTGTTGTGGCCTTCTATGCCGCGATGAACATAGGCGGAAATGATGTCGCGAACGCGATGGGAACGTCAGTCGCGTCAAAGGCCCTTACTTACAAGCAGGCCGTATTTGTGGCGGCTGTTTTTGAGTTTAGCGGCGCTTTTTTTGTGGGCGGGCATGTGACAGAGACCGTTAAAAGGGGTATGGTTGACATGTCATATTTTCAGGGGGATCCAAACCTCATTATTTACGGCATGACAGCCGCGCTTGTCGGGACCGCGATATGGCTCAGGCTCGCCACGCATTTTGGCTGGCCCGTTTCAACCACGCATTCAATCGTGGGTTCTGTCGTGGGTTTTGGAATAGTGGCAAAAGGGTTTCACGTTGTGCATTGGTCAAAAATAGGAAGCATAGCCGCAAGCTGGCTTGTATCACCTCTGGCGGGCGGGGTCATGGCGTTTCTCATATTTACTTTCCTGCGGACTTACATACTTGAGGCAAAAGAGCCCTTCGAAAGGATAAAATTCGCGGCTCCGTTCCTGGCTGCCGCGGTTATTTTTATCATAGCGTTGTCTTTAATGTATAAGGGGCTGAAAAACATAAATCTTGCCATGAGTTTCGGGTCAGCGGCAATGCTGTCCGCGGGCATAGCCCTTATAGCTGCTGTGGCCTGCGCTGTTATAGTAAAAAAGGCTTACGGCGGAATAAAGGACGAAAAGACAAACATTAATTATGACAGGGTAGAAAACCTCTTTAAGTACCTCCAGATAATGACAGCCTGTTATGTGGCTTTTGCCCACGGCGCGAACGACGTGGCAAATGCCATAGGCCCGCTTGCGGCTGTAATCGCTGTGGCGAAAACAGGCGAGGTGGCGATGCAGGTTCCTGTCCCGCTCTGGCTGCTCGCGATGGGCGGCGGCGGTATTGTAATCGGCCTTGTGGTCCTAGGAGGCAGGGTTATGGAGACAATCGGAAAAAAAATAACAGAGATAGTGCCTTCGCGCGGTTTTTCCGCGGAATTCGCCACAGCCACAACAGTTCTTTTTTGCTCAAAGCTGGGGCTGCCCATTTCAACGACGCATACGCTTGTGGGCGCTGTAATAGGCGTGGGTTTCGCGCGGGGCATAGGCGCGCTTGACTTAAGAATCGTAAGGAACATAATCAGCTCCTGGTTTATTACCCTGCCCGCGACAATGGCGGTTACTATCATTGCCTATAAAGTAATTGTGTTTTTGGCAGTAGTGTAAGAAGAAGGCAGCAAAGGAAGTTTGTATTTTATATTGATTTGATATTTTATAGTTAAGGCAAGGGCAGGGAAGAGTGTAAATTTGGAATTTTCAATTTTCAAGTTAAAAACCGCCAATGCTCCGGAGGAGTGTTTAAACTTCGCAATTGTAAATTGAAAATTTTAACTGTTTCCGGTTTTCCCTGTTGAAAATCCGGGTGTCATGTCTTATAATCGATATTGTTCCGGGGGCGGGAACGAGGAGTGATTATGAAAAAAAAGGGGCTGTTAAAACAACTGAAAGACAGCGTGATGAAGCTGCTGATAAAGCTGGATGACGGATTTTTGTGCGATACATGCAGGTATAATCATCCCACAAGCTGTTCAAGGCCGGAGAGGCCCAACGCGAAGAGCTGTGAGGAATACACGAGAAAAACGTAGAGGAGACCGGAATGCCTTCTTACACTTATGAATGCGATAAATGCGGGCTTGTTGACGTGCGGCAGCCAATAACAGAACCGCCCCACAGGAAGTGCCCTCAATGCGGGGGAGAAAAGGTGAGGCGGATAATAGGAGCGGGCGGCGGAATACTGACAAGGGGAAGCGCGCCGCAGCAGCAGCACGGATGCGGCGGCTGCCCGCACGGGAAAGCGTGCGGGCGTGAATAGGAAAAGAGCAGCATGAAAACAACAGCGGTAATTCTTGCAGCAGGCAAAGGCACAAGAATGAAGTCGGATGAGACAAAGGTACTGCACAAGGTGTGCGGGGTGCCGATGCTCGGCCGTGTTATTGACGCCTGCGTTAAGGCAAATATCAGGGATATTGTCGTGGTTGCCGGGGCAAACATAAAAGAGCTTAAGGCGTATATCGGCCCTTTAAGCGGCAGGCTCAAGATCAGGACCGCGCTGCAAAAGCCGCAGCTCGGCACAGCGCACGCTGTTTCCGCGGCTCTGAAAACCGGGGGAATCACGGGAAGGGCAGCGCTGATTCTGAGCGGGGATGTTCCGCTTGTGGAGCCCGCTGCAATACGGCGGATGATTAACAGGTTTACAAAAGAGCGGTGCGGTGGTATAATCGGAACTTCGCGGGTTGAAAATTCCTATGGATATGGAAGGATAGTGAGGGACAGCAGCGGAAACATAAGGCGCATAGTCGAGGAAAAGGACGCGCTGCCCAAAGAGAAGAGGATAAGCGAGATAAACGGCGGAATATACCTGTTTGACAGCGGCCTGCTTAAAAGATTCATTAAGAAGATAAAGAGAAACCCGCTTAAGAAAGAGTTTTACCTCACGGATATTGTTTCGATAATGGCGGATAATGGCCTTATAATAAAGGCGGAAACTGTTGCGGCAGAGGAACTTGCCGGCATCAATGACAGGGTGCAGCTTATGCAGGCTTCAAAGAACAGGAATAAAAAAGTCCTTGAAAAGTTGGCGAAAAATGGTATAACTATTGTTGATTTTGACACGGTCTTTATTGATGAAAACGTCCGTATCGGCAGGGATACTGTGATAGAACCCTTTACCGTAATAAAAGGGCCTTCGCGTATCGGCGGAAAATGCGTTATAGGACCTCATGCGCATATCAGGCCCGGAACAATAATCGGTCATAACTGTAAAATCGGGAATTATACGGAGATTAAGAACTCGAAAATCGGAGACGGCTCAAGCGTCGCGCATTTAAGTTATATAGGAGACGCGGTTCTTGGCAGAGGCGTAAACATAGGCGCGGGGACAATTACCGCCAACTATGACGGAAAGAAAAAGAACAGGACGGTAATCGGCGACAGGGCATACGTGGGAAGCAATGTTGTTTTTGTCGCGCCCGTTAAGGCGGGAAGAGGCACAGTGATAGGCGCCGGCTCCGTAATAACGGACAATGTGCCTGACGGAACGCTTGCGATAGCGCGGGCGAGGCAGGTTGTAAAAAAACGCAAAAAAAAGAAGGCGGGAAGAAAGAGATGATAATTTTTACGGGCAACTCGAACAGGAAACTGGCTGACGCGATAGCCGAAAAAATAGGCATCAAATTAGGCGATGCTTTTGTGGGAAAATTTCCCGAAGGCGAGGTAAATGTCAGCATAAACGATAATGTGCGGGGAAAGGACGTTTTTGTAATACAG
>DSBP01000287.1 GCA_011049465.1 bacterium
CAGCCAGAAAAATAATATTCATTGCCAACTCCTTAATTCTCTATTTAATCACTATCAATACACGGAGGCCGGACCTTTCTTTCCTGTTTTGTTCTTCTATTTGAACACACCAATAATATATTCCGTTGTTCAGCGCATTAAGCTCCGCTTCGCTAATCCTGAAATAATTTCGTCCGGCAGAACAATCCATTTCCACCATTTTTATCTTTCTGTATCCCGCGGTAAAAAGAATAAAATAGGCCTTCGATGCCTGTTTTGTAATATAATATTCCACCGTCAAACCTCCCGATCCGGGCTTATAAGGATTGGGATATGCCTCAGCGCTTGTAACACGCAAAACCGCGGATTCAGTGACCATAACAGGAGTGGATGTAAGAGTGGGCGTTGCTTGCAGGACAGGAGTTGGTGTCCGGGTAAGGCTCGGCGACGGGGTGTTTGTATATGTGCTATCAGGCGTCTTTGTAAACGTGGGCGTTTCGATAAATGCCGGCGTTCCTGTTCTTGTGGCGCAAGAACTCGCAGTAGCCGAAAATGAAGGCGTGGCTGTTGCGGTTCCCGTCAGCGTAAACGTGCTTGTGGCGAAAATTTCCGGTGTATTTGTATGCGTGCTCTCAGGCGTGTTCGTCTCTGAGATAACAGGCGTAAACGTGCTTGTGTAAGTTAATGTCGGCTCAGCGGGTGTGTTTGAAGCTGTATGCGCGGGGGTCTCTGTCCTTGTCCGCGTAAACGTTGGCGTCTCCTCCACAGGCGTGGCTGTTTTTGTAAACGACGGCGTTACTGTAATCGTCAGGGTAAACGTGCCTGTTGCGGAAATTTCCGGGGTATTTGTACGCGTGCTCGTAGCCGGGATAACAGGCATGGACGTGCTTGTGTAAGTAAATGTCGGCTCAGCAGGCGTGGACGTTCCTGTATGCGTGGGAGTCCCTGTTCTTGTCCGCGTAAACGTTGGCGTCTCCTCCGCAGGCGTGGACGTGGATGTAATCGTCAACGTAAACGTGCCTGTTGCGGAAATTTCCGGTGTGTTTGTACGCGTGCTCTCAGGCGTATTTGTAGCCGAGATAACAGGCGTGAACGTGCTTGTGTAAGTGAATGCCGGCTCAGCGGGTGTGAATGTCCCTGTCGCTGTCCCTGTAAACGTAGGCTCCGGAGTCCGCGTTCGGGTCGCCGTTACTGTCCCTGTAGTTGTAGCCGTTACTGTCCTTGTGGCGGTCCTTGTATAAGTGCGGGTTGAGGTTCTTGTAACTGTAGCCGTGGGCTGCACAACCGTGAACGACCACTTCTGATTATCAGCGTTCAGCCAGTCCCATGTGTGGATGTTGGCGCCGTCTTCCGCTGATACTCCCGACACATCCAGCGCTTTTCCGCTGTGTTTTGCCTCCAGCCTGTAATACCCCGTGGAATCTGTCCCGTCTATCTTCCACTTTTGATTGTCACCGCCCCCCCACTGCCACTGGTGCACATTGCCGGGATTTGATATGGACACATCCATTACGCGCCCGCTCTTTTCATTTACAAACCTGTAATAATTGTCGCCCACGTCCTCTACCCTCCACCACTGCGGTTGAGACGCCGCGCACGCATACTGCTTTATATCGTCCCCGTTATTTACGCCTCCTCCTTCAACTCCCGCGCATTTTCCGCTGTGCTTTGCCGAAACAGAATACACCAGGCCCGGCGCAACACCCGGCCCTCTGTCTGTTTTTATGTAGTCAAGAAGCACCTGCCCGCTTGACGCGTCTGCTGACGGGTCAAACCTGAGCTGCCTTATTGTACCGGCCCAGCCCGCGTGAGCGCTTAAGTCAATTAAATACTCGGAATACCCGCTGTCATTGGGCGTCACGCTGAAATTAACAGACTTTGCCCCGTTCCATACATTATCGCTCTCTGTTACCCAGTAAAACTGCGCAGCAGCGCCGGAATTCGCGTTCCTCATGCGCACTCTTATGTATCTATATACAGAGGCGTCTATGCCCAGATTGTCCGGAGATCGCATATACGGGTCCGCGCCTGTTATGTTCAGCGTGTATATTGAATCCGAAACACTGCCGCTTAAATTGTTCGTCAGCGTCCAGCCTTCGCTGTCGGTTAAATAATACCACTCCCTCTGCCCTGCAGCAGGCGGTATTGAACTTTCATAAACATATTTAAACCGCCTGTCAGGCGCTGTGTCGCCGTAAATAAAAAAGTTATCAATGCTGTCCAATGACTGGATATTATCAGCCCATTTAAAATAAAAGGATATATCATCTCCCGTAAATCCCACAAGGCTGCGCGGGACGCTTATTTCCAGTTCGCTCCCGGATACCGCGTAATTTATATCCGAACTGGCCGTTTGCCAGCCCGTGCCGTCCCAGCTTTTCAGCGTTGTCTTTGTCCCTGAGGCCACACCGTTATTTATCACATAATCATAACCTTCCCAACCCGTGTTGTGGTCCCTGTCCGCGTCTATAAACAGCAGCATCCAGTTTTCACCCGTATACGGCGTTATGCCTGCGGCGCATTTCGCGTAAAAATAGAGGTTAAAAGCGTCATAAGCAACCCTTGCCTCCACAAAATCATTTCTACCCGTTGCATTTACATAATGCTGCAGGCTGTCATAACGCGGCCAGTTTCTGTGAAATGTATCCCCTTTAAAATCCGCGTAAACAGGCATAACCCCGTCCCAATCCTGAAAAAAACCATTTATGGAAATTGCCGCAGGGCCTGATGCGGCAGGCCGCGGCCTCACTCCCTTGTATCTTCTTACATTGGACACAAGCTGATAGTAATAATTATCCGTGTGCCCGTTTTTCATCGGCTCTATATCCCGCATATACTCCTGATTGTAAACATCCACAAAAAACGTCCCGCCATTGGGCAGCGGATCCCCCAAAAACTCGCCCGGCGGGCCGTCGTTTTCCCGCACAAACCTTTGCGCCACCCACTCGTTCCAGCCTGTTATAAAAATAAACGGCGGATTAACCGACAGGGCCCTTGACCACTGCTGTTCAAACTGACGCCCCTGGCCTGTAAATGCCGAGCGTTTGTATAAATCCTTGGGCGGCTGCACTCCGTCCAAGTGGCTGCTTCCGATATTGTTTATAGGGTGTGACGCCACCATTACCGGTATCTGTTCGGGCCTGCCGTAATTGTGCCACCCCCAGTCCTGCGGGTAAGTATCTATCCACTGCCAGTGGTCAGGCTCTGTTGAGGCATTGGTCCACGCCCAGGAATAGCGCCAGGTAAAAAAATCCTTTATTTCCTGCGAGTGGCCTTCCCATACCTTGCCGAGCATCACGGGCTTGTCCTGCCACCTGAACCACAATTCCTGATACAACCCCTGTTTATATATCCCGTCATAAAGAGCCTGTATTGTCTGGACAGGCGAGGAATTTGTGAGAAAACCTATATACGGCGCCTGAACGCCGTCAGCGCGCAGCGCCAGCGCAATATCGCACAATTTTTTCACTGTATCCATATAGGTAAAAGCGTTTGTGACATCAAAAAATATCACGTCAACCCCCGCGTTCGCCAGCATATAAAGGTTCCTCCTTATTACCCACGGATCCTCTGCCCTGTAATATCCGGCTTCAGGCTCGCCCCACCAATGAAAAGCGCCTACGGGACCGTAAGCGGGATCCGAAGGGTTCGAGGCTATCATCTGCGTAATATCGTAAATATTCGCGGCGCCGTGCGCGCCCTGCCACACAAAATAAAAAATTCCCGCCCATTTATCCTGTTTCGGAGGCCCGCACTCCTCGTATCCCGGAACGCTTCTCCCGAGCGCGTCTACAGCGGCCCATGTATCACTGTGAATCGACAGTTGGGGCGAAACTCCGTAGGGAACATCAGGTTCCGGAGGCGGCGGCGGGCTCGTATCCGCCTTTATATAATCTATCTGCACTGCCCCGCTTGATGCTGTCACCGGGTCTATCCTTATCCGTTTTATCCCGCCTGTCCAATGGGCGTTTGAGGAAAGGTCTATTGTATATTCCCTGAAAGTATTATCATTTGGAATTATCGAAAACAATACGTGCCTTATTGTCCCCGGGTCAGCATTTGTGAACCAGAAAAGTTCCGCCGTTGAGGAGTTCGTGGAGTTCCTCATTCTACTTTGACATATTTGCGTGCAGAACCGTCTATGCAAAGGTTATCCTCGGAATACATATAGGGGTCGTTCCCCGTTATCGTAAGGTTAAGGCTTCCTCCTGTCACATTACCGTCGAGGCTGTTTGTAAGCCACCACCCCTCAAAATCGCCGTCTGTATTAAAATGCCATTCAGGCCCGCAATTTGCGTGTAAAGCCGGCGCAATAACCGAACCTAAAAACAATACAGC
>DSBP01000235.1 GCA_011049465.1 bacterium
CTCAAGAAACCCTATATACCGGTCTTTGTCATCAAGTTCTTTATATATAATCGCGCCAAGATAGAGCCGTAACTGCCAGAACTCGGGGTTGTATCTTAACCCTTTTTTAATTATGCTGATTGCCTCGTCATATCGTTCCAGATTAAACGCGAGAGCCGCGCCTCCGTATGTGTAGGCAAAAGTAAAATGCGGGTCAGCGTCTGTTATATCGTCAATATACCGGTACAAATCCTTAAACCCGGTATGCGCGTGTTCCCTGTTTCCGTAATACTGAAGAAACGATATGTACTCAAAGTCAGCGAAAAGCCTCCTGAACCCGAAGGATACGGAAAGCATCTGCCCGAACTTTTTATATGAATTAAGGTTTAAAAAATACCAGTCCGGCTGGGTTTTAACAAGAATTTCCGTTGCCGCGCGGTTCGTAAAACACGAGATTCCGAAAAGAACCGCTATAACAGAGGCAGCTATAATTCCTCTCTTCAGCCCTGCCACCATGCGCCCCCTAAAAGAATTCTTTTTTTCTGAAAATCAAGGAAGCAATAACAAGCGATAAAACCGGGTAAAAAACAGCGTAGGCAATAACCGGAAGAAGATATTGCGGGGAAAAGAGCCCTTCCGGCGTGTATATTTTATCTTTCAGGTTAAAGAGCTCAAGGTTCGGCAGAAGGTAATAAATAATATCCGCGGCTGCCTGAAACAGCGCGTTGTCAAGCTGCGACGCTATGTTTTTCAGGTGCACTGTCAGGTGCCCGAGGATGTAAAAGAAGAAAAGAAATATTATGCAGCCCGGCACGGAAGTGGCAAGGACAGACAGAATCATTGCCGTTGACGCCAGCACTGCCGTTCCCAGAAATATATACATGGCCTGCAGCAGCAGCCCCAATTCCCACGGGTTCTCGCCTTTCAGCCATAATATAAGCATGAGCGCCGCCAGCATCAAAATTACATTCATGAGTATGGTGAAGACTATGCCGAGGTACTTGCCGGCGATATACTCGTGCCGCGCGACAGGTTTTACCATTATCAGGTTAATTGTTTTAAGTTCGTTCTCCTCAAAGAGCTGGACAGTAAGGGCAAGGGCGAGCGTGAGAAACGCGAACAGGTTTATCGCGAAGAGCCCGAAATCCTTTATCATTTTTATCTCGACTTCCTGGGCAAGCTCGCTCACCACAAGCGAAAAACCTATCGAAAATACGGCGAATAATATGAGGACATTGAGTATTTTGTTTCTGAAGCTCTGCTTGAATATGTATTCGGCAACAGCCGCAATCCGCCGCATCAGCTTTCACCCGCCTTTTTCACGACCGTCATAAAATACTTTTCCATATTTTTATACTTCCGCTTAATTTCAGCCGCGCTCCGCACATCGGCTATTTTGCCTTTATGCATGACCGCCACCCTGTCGCATACGCGCTCGACTTCGCTTAAAATATGCGAGTTAAAAAAGATTGTCTTTCCTCTTTTGTTAAGCCTGAGAAGTATGTCGCGTGTCTCCTTATACCCCATGGGGTCAAGCCCTGACATCGGCTCATCAAGAAAAAGTATATCCGGATCGTTGATAAGCGCCTGCGCCATTCCGAGCCGCTCCTGCATCCCCTTTGAATATCCCTTTATTCTCGTGTTTGCTTTATTTTTCAGCCCCACAAGCTCCAGCACCTCGGCTATTCCGGCCTTTTTTGTTTTCTGCGGAAGCCCGAAGATATCCGCAAAATAGGAGAGTATTTCCGCGGCTTTAAGGTATTTGGGGAAATAAGGCAGTTCAGAGTGGTATCCTATGCGGCAGCGGACAGCACCGTCAGTCACAGGCCTCCCGAGGATTGAAACATGCCCCTTTGTCGGCTTCAAAAGGCCTAGAATAACTTTCATCAGGGTTGTTTTCCCCGCGCCGTTTAAGCCCAAAAGCCCGAAAATCTCGCCCTTTTCGATGTTGAGCGATACCGAATCTATGGCCTGCACCCGCTCCCGTTTCCAAAAATCAAGCGGTTTAAATACCTTTGTAACCTCTTTCACCTCAATTACATAATCATTTACGGTTTTTTTCATCTTATGCTGATTATAATACAAAAAATGAGTATGTCAAGAGCATCCGCGAACAGCAAAAAACAATTTATATTTTATATTTGATATTTTCATATTTACACCTATGTCTTTTGCCGGCTGCTAAACAACCATCGCCCCAACACAAACTATTGCAGGACGGGGCTGGCAGCGGAAAATTTCGTCGAGAACTCAGGGCGCGTCTGTGTTGTGCGCTAATCAACGACATCCCAAACATCAAAGCACATCAGCGTTCAGGCCGCCCTAAAACCCGCGCGAGCCTAATCGCGCATATTCACGAGTCCCCAAATGAACAGGCTCGCCGCCGATGTAAATCGGCGAAATTTCTCCGCTGCCTGCCCCGGCCCACCTCAAGTACTGCAACTGAAAACTGAAATTTGAAAGCAAGTTTAAAGTTAGTACAACCCCCGGAAGACAGGACGCTTAGGCGGGGAGGGGAATTTGCCGCTCACTTCGGTTTCACGGCTCTTGCCACAAGCTGCGGCTTTGAACCTGACGCGGGGTTGGAGTCAAAATCACCGGCTATTTTTTCCACCCTGAACCCGGCCGCCTCCAGCATATAGGCAAGCTCATCCCTTCTGTATATCCTCTGCCAAAAATCCCTCGCTTCCTCCCTTTTCCCCCTGCTGTTGACAATCTCAAACCTCGCGCTCAAAACCCCATTACCGGAATTAAAATTATTAACCTGCCTGAACACTCTCCCGCCTCTCCCCTTTGCTTCACTGACAGCCAGGAAGTGCTTCTCAATATACTCCCTGTTCATGCAGTCAGCAGCGAATACTGCCCCGGGTTTAAGCGCCGCAAAAAGGCTCTTAAATGCCTTAACCTGCTCCGCGTCATCATAAAACCCCATTGAACAAAAGAGGCATACCGCGTAATCAGCCTGAATCGCCTGAGGAGTCTCCCTGAAATCCGCGTTAATAACCTCTGCTTCATAACCCGCCCCTCTGAAATTCTTCATCGCCTTTTTCAGGTATCTGCCGCTGCTGTCAAGTATTGTTACTTTAAACCCGCTCCGCGCGAAATGAAGAGAAATCCGCCCCCAGCCGCCGCACCAGTCAAGTATATGCCCCCTGTCGGCGCGCAAAAACCTTAAAACATCTTCTGAAAAGGTTTTGTCCTCTTTTTCGCCGGACCGCCGGCCCCAGAATTTTTCATAAAACCCTCCGCTAAAAAGCCCTGTATTTTTCCCTTTTGCCATCATCTCCCCCTGTTTAAACCGCGATTATTCATCCGCTCATCTGACTATGCTCATTTTTCTCAGGGCAGACGCCGCCTCATTATCCGCTGTCCTTGCCGTAATCCTGTAAATGTACACACCTGACGCCACAATCCTTTTAAACCTGTTTTTGCCGTCCCAGTAAAAAGAGTTGTATCCTTTTGAACCGGATATTTTCATATTGTCAACCACAACCTCCCCTGACACAGTAAACACCTTTATTGTGACATCGCTCTCTTTTGACAGCCAGTAAACAATATTGCAGAAATCCGACGCGGGATCCGGGAACGACCCTTCGGCAATAATTGACAACGCGGGCGCTGCCGGCGTTGCGCTCGGCGTAAATGACGGGGTAACATAAGGCGTTATTGTGGCGGACGGCTGCGGCGACACCGTTGTTGTATGCGTAAATGAGGGAGATACCGTGGCTGTCGAAGAAGGAGACGGCGTCAGTGTGCCTGTAAAAGACGCGGAAGGCGTCAGCGTTGCGGTCATTGTAAATGTAATTGTTTGCGTGGCGGAAAACGTCCGGGACACCGTGGGTGACGGGGTTAATGTCATTGTAAAAGTGGGGGTAAACTCCGCTGTGAGCGTTGCTGTCGGGGTCACGGACAGCGTCTGCGTAAAAGACGGCGTAATTGACTGCGTAAACGTAACCGTAACCTCGGGTGTTTGGGTTACGGTAGGCGTGTATGTATTCGTATATTGCGTGGGCGAAGATGTTGCGCTCCTTGTAGGCGTCATTGTCCTTGTAATGGTAGAGGTCCTTGTCTCTGTGACAGTCGCCGTGGGCGTTGACACAAAATCCTTTGCTCCCGAGCCGCCCGGATAACCGTAAGACTCGCGGTAGTTGAAGCCGTAAACCGACACCCCTGCCGGATAAGCTGATGTTATATTGTGCGTCCCTGTCCCCACAATCACCCGCACAGCCGAGTAGCCGCTTGTCCCGACAGCAGTATAATTCCCGGCGGGAATTGTAAAACCGTCAACCGCAACCTGACCGGCGCCCGCTGACTCGACCGCTATATTC
>DSBP01000160.1 GCA_011049465.1 bacterium
AACTACAACAGCGCCGTGTCTGCCGCCTGGCACGATGAAGTGGGAAGATATATCCGCTCGCTTGACCCGTATAACCACCTTTACACCACGTCTTTCTCCGACCCGTATAAAGACGCGCGGGTCTTTAAGCTTGATGTAATAGATATGGCGCAGACGCATATATACGGGCTCAAGGATCCGGGTTCAAAGATTTATGAGATTTCAAGGCACAAGCTGAATGCTGTACAGAAGCCTCATATTCTCGGCGAGTATGGAATAGACGCGTTTGATGATTTTATTAAAAGCGGAAGGGATAAAGAGGGGGTTTCTGTCCAGGACGGCATCTGGGGAGGCGTTTTTTCAATGTCCGCGGGAACGCCCATGCCATGGTACTGGGATGATTATGTGGACCCAAACAATCTATACTACCATTTTTGGACGCTTAAAGAGTTTATAAGGCATATTGACTGGCCGCGCGAAGAATTTGATGTGATAAAAAACAGGCTTGTTTATTATAAAGATACAAAAGGAAAAAAAACCGGCGACGCGGTTATTTACCCTTCTGACGCGTGGACAAGGGCTCAAAAAAACAAATTTCTCGTGACTAGGATGGGGGAAGTTACTGATTCCGAGTATTTTACCGGGTATCTCTTCGGTTCCGGGCATGCGGATATGAAAAACGACCCTGTGATTGTTGTCAAAAACGAAAGCCCTGCCAGAATGAAGATACACGTATCGGGTGTTTCGCATGAGAATTTTCTCGCGGTAAACATTAACGGTACTGACGCGCTTGGCGTAACACTCAATGCCGAAGGGATGAAAACAGCCGAGTACAAGGAAGAGTGGAAGATATACCAGGCAGCAGCGGATATTGTAATTGAGGCCGGCATACCCAGGGGCGATAATGAAGTCATAATCGAAAACAGGGGACTTGACTGGATAAGGATTAAAGAGATACGTTTTGAGGGAGTTGTGAACCCTGATGTGGCGCCTGTGTTTGCGGCCGGAGTACAGGGGCCGCGGTCGGCGTACATCTGGCTGAAAAACAGAACTTATACGCTTGATAAACGGGATCCGGAGAAGATAACAGGAGCGTGCATTGATATCGCAGGGCTTGATTCAGGCAGATACAACATTGAGATTTACGATATTGAAAACGCCCAGATCATAAGGAAATATGAGGAAATAGCGGAAATAGACCCGATTACGGTTGAGCTTCCGGAATTTGAGCGTTCTCTCGCGGTAAAGGTTTACAGATACGGGGTTGTCCGGTGAAAAAAGAGGCTGAAGCGTTATTGAAAAACAAAAAAGAGATGAGGTCTTCGGGTTTTTTCTGCGCTGAAACCGAAAACACGGCGGACGCGGCGCTTCTTGCGGGCGGGAAGATCGAATATTTTTTATACTGCGAAGACGCGGAAACGGCCGCAAAAAAGTATTTAAAAGGCAGTGAACGCGCAATAAAGGTTCAAAAAAGCCTTATTGACAGATATTCAGATGTGAAGGCGCACAGGGGTTTTATCGCTGTTATAAAGGCGAGGGACAACAGGATTAAGGATATAAAGGCGGTTCAGCGGGGTGTTGTGCTTGATAACATACAGGACCCGGCAAATATCGGGGCTATTGTAAGAAGCGGCGCTGCTTTTGGATTTACCGGGTACCTTCTTGTTGACTGCGCGGCTTTTATCAGCGAGAAGACGGCAAGGGCCTCCGCAGGAGCGGTTTTTTTCGCGGAATATGCCGATGTTTCCTTTGAAGATATTGAAGCGGCAAAAGACGGATGTGAATTTATAACTACTGCGGTAAAGGGCGGCGAGGCCCTTGAAAGTTTCAGGCTGCCGGCAGGGCGGTTCATGCCGGTTCTCGGGAACGAAGGCCATGGCGTATCAAAACGGCTTGAGGCACTGGCGTCAGGAACGATAAGGATTGATTACCCCGGGAAAAAAGTTGAATCTCTTAATGTAAGCGCGGCAGCCGCTATTTTGTTTTACGAAATGGCCCGAAAAGAAAGGGTGTAGCAGCAGAAAGATTATTTTTTCTTTTTGATCTGTTTCTTTTCAAAATCCCTGCGGAGCCTGTCCTTTTCTTTTTTCTTTACCGAATCCTTAAGGTCCTGAACTTTATCAATACAGTCCTGGCACAGCGTCCCTTTTTTTACCTCTTTTCCGCACATGCGGCATTTAAAAGCCTCTGTAGGCGCGGATAGGATAAGGCTGCCGGCTTTTACAAACCGGAATATCTGGACAGCGGCAACGCCTGTCTTGTCGCTCACCTCCATGACATTGGCAAGCGGATAGTCCCTGAGGTACTCAGTTACCTTTTTGAGATTCTCGTTTTCCTGAGCAACGCAGTCCGGGCAGACATTTGTTATCCGCTCGGGTGAAAATACTTTTCCGCATCTTACACAGTTTATAAGCGCCACAGTATGTCCTCCGTTAAAACAGTCATATAATATATCGGAATAAATGTTGATAACTTCAATTTTAAATCACTGTGAAGCAGCTCTTTTAAGGCGGTTGGATAACGAATCATCAGTGAAGTATAAATTATTATTGGGTTAATGAATTGCAGCCTTGTGGGAAACAAGAAAATATCCCTAAAAACTCAAGATATCCACATGGGGCAGGAAAGGCCTTGTTTTTAAAGCTAAAAATGGCGAGAATGTCATAAAATCAACTTGACAAGTGGAGCATCAGGGTATAAAATTATATAAAAGTGGGAAAAAGTGGGAGGATGGCAGAAAGGAGTTCGTAGATGCTGCGAACAGGATTTATTGGCGAATATGAGCACAGCCTGGATGATAAAGACAGGGTCTCAATTCCGTCAAAGTATAAAAAATATGTAGAGGATATCGCTGATAAGCCCGAAGCGCGGGAACTGCTTATACTTGCCAAGGCGCCCGGAAAAAAGCGCTGTATTGAGGCAATACCCGTACAGGATTGGGAGCGCCTTGCCGAAGATTACAGGAAGTCAGTGACATTAAAAGATGAAACAGGCGAAGCGGACGATAAAATCTGGCAGAAGTCGCGCAGGGCCTTTGAGGCCGTGATTGACAGGACAGGAAGGATAAGGATTCCGTCAAAATTAAAAGAGTATGCGGGAATAGGAAAAAAGGTCATCTTTATAGGGGCGATTGACAGGTTTCAGATATGGGGAGAAGCGGAGCTTAAAAAATTTGACAGCGGCATATAAGGCCGGGGAGGAGGAAAAATGGATCAAAAAACAGCTTCAAAAAAGGTAGTGGTGCTGGTGCTTAAAGGCAATATAGACATAGAGGATATGCTGGCTTTAAAAGGAATCATAACGTCGTTTATTGAGCGGGAGAATTTCTTTTTTATGCTTGATTTCTCCGGTGTCGGACATATAAATGTTTCCGGCATAGAATACCTGAACGAAAGAAAAGAGCGCGCGAGAAATTTAGGCGGAGACATAAAAATAATAGGCTCCAATGATTATGTAAAAAACCTCTTTCTTTATGCCGGTTACTGGGGCGAGTTTGAGTTTCACCCGGATGAAGATGAGTCAATAAAGGCGTTTGAATCCCTGATATGACGGATTACCATGCAAGCGTTATGGGCCGGGAGGCTGTTGAGTATCTTGGCTGCCGCGGAAAAAAAGGGATTTGGGTGGACGCGACGCTCGGGCACGGCGGACACTCGCTCTTAATGCTTGAAGCGGCGGATGAAGGGGCGAAACTGATAGGCGTTGAAACGGACAAAAGCAACCTTAAAATAGCAGAGGAACGGATTGGAGCAGGCGGAAACTTTACGGGGCTGCACGGTAATTTCAGGCACATTGACAGCATTCTTAAAGAGGCGGGAGCCGGCATGATAAACGGGATACTTTATGACCTTGGCGTGTCGGGCGCGCATTTTGACAACGCGGAGCGGGGGTTTTCATTTGCCCGTGAGGCGGTTCTTGACATGCGGCTTGATACCGGGAAAAGTTTTTCGGCGGGCGATGTAATAAACGGATACAGGGAAGATGAACTCGGCCGGGTGATAAGGGAATACGGCGAGGAGCCGCACTGGAGGCGGATTACCGCCGCTATTATAGCGGCAAGGCCGGTTAAGACAACGCTTGAGCTGGCAGCTGTCATAAGCCGGGTAAAAGGCGGGTATCATAAAATAAACCCGGCAACAAAGGTTTTTCAGGCGGTTAGAATAGAGGTCAATGATGAACTGAACGCGCTTAAGGAGAGTATTGAAAAACTGCCTTCCATTCTGGCTCCCGGGGGCAGGGTTGTGATTATCAGTTTTCATTCTCTTGAGGACAGG
>DSBP01000231.1 GCA_011049465.1 bacterium
CCTTCATCTTCCTCCACAGCGTCGAGCGGGATATTCCCAGCGCTTTTGCCGCCTTTGTGTGGTTTGAGCCGTACCTTTCAAGCGCGGCCGTTATTATTCTCTTCTCCATTGCCGCAAGGCTGAATTCCCCTCCACCTGTTTCCACAGCCGCTGCATTTTCACTGTTATGCGCCGCGAGCCGCGGATAGGGGTCAATATTCTGCATGTGAACAGGAAGGTCCTCAACCCTTATGATATCCGCATCCACCATTGCGAACGCGTGCAGAATCACGGACTCAAGCTCCCTTACGTTCCCCGGATAATCATAATTCATAAGTATCACGCGGGCAGCCCTGTCAATCCCTATTATATCGCGCCCCTGTTTTTTATTGTGCTTTTCCATGAAGTATCTTATCAGTACGGGGACATCCTCCATCCGCTCCCTCAGCGGCGGTATGTTTATATGTATTACATTGAGCCGGAAAAAGAGGTCCTCCCTGAATTTCTTTTCCTTCATCATCAGTCCAAGGTCCTGGTTTGTCGCGGCAAGCACCCTGATATTAACCCGCCTCAGCATCTCATCTCCCACCCTGCGCAGCTCGCCATACTCAAGCACCCTTAAAAGTTTTGCCTGCAGGTTCATGCTCAAATCCCCTATTTCATCAAGAAACAGCGTGCCCGTATCCGCGAGCTCTATCAGCCCTTTTTTATCGGCCGCAGCGCCTGTAAACGCGCCTTTTTTGTATCCAAAGAGCTCTGATTCCAGAAGGCTGTCGGGTATGGCGGCGCTGTTAACCGCGATAAAAGGCGCGCCGGAACGCCGGCTCATCTCATATATTGCGCGCGCCATCAGTTCCTTGCCCGTGCCTGTTTCCCCGGTTATAAGAATATTGCTGTCAGCGCCCGCCACTTTTCTTGCCCTTGCCATGATTTTCCGGATTACGGCGCTCTTGCCTATAAAACCCGTGTCAAAATAATCGGCGTCTTCACGCGCGGCCGGCGACGCTGCCCTGTTTTTGTCAAGAAGATAACCCAACTCGCTGACATTAACCGGCTTCATCAGATAAGGATATCCGTCTCTTCTCGCGATTTCTATTGCGCGGCCTATTTCCGCCTGCGAAGATGCAATAATCACATAAAGCTCCGGGTCCCTTTCCCTGATAAAATTTATGATGGAGAGTTCTGATTCTTCTATTATTGAGATGTCCAGAAGCAGTGCCGCGTACTCGCCTTTTCCTATCTTCCCCATCAAAGCTGCCTGATCTGTTACTATATGCGGTATGTAACCCGCGCCCTCAAGCGAGTTATTTATCCTTATTGCTTCCTCTTTGTCTGTCAGTGCTATTAACAGTTTCTTCATGGTATTCTGCCTTCAGCTTTCTCATAAAATCACTTAAAGCAGGGTGGCCGGGATATATTGCCAGCCCTTCTTTGAGCGTCGTTTCAGCATTATCAGCCATATTTCCATTATAATACGTATATGCAAGATACAAATATACCTCAGGGTCCTTCGTTTCATTGTTGGACAGTTTGAAGTTCTTTGCTGCCTCATCATAATCCTGTGTTCTAAAATAATACACACCCAGATTCCTATATATTATAGCCCTTTTATAGTTTTTTTCAAGAAGAAAATCGTATATTTTTACAGCCTTCTCAATTTCATTGCTTTCAATGGCTTCGCTTCCCCTTAAAATCCCCAGCTCATACTGTTCCTGAATCGAGAGCGCATCTATGTTTGCCATCGCCCGGATTCCCGCTTCGCTCTTCACTCCTCTCGCAGCAGCCATGCTAAACGCCCTTTTCGCGGGCTGAAGCATTCCAAAGGCGTAATATATAAGCCCCATTCGCTCGTAAGCTGTGCCGATATCAGCATCATGCTCAACAGCCCGCTCCAGCCATATAAGCTCATTTAAATAATCCGCCTTTTTGTTATACGTTATGGCAATATTCTGGCGTATAAATGCCTCGGGTTTTTCAACAGGAAAGGCCAGCGCGTTTTTATAAAGCCTCAACGCCTCATCGTGCCTGCCGTAACCGCTCAACTCATTGGCGTGGTTCACCATTGATACGGGATACCAGGTCACAAGCGTCTTGTTTGTCTGCCGCAGGCCCGGAGCCATCTTAAAGACTCCCCTGTATGAGTAGAGGCTGTAAACATAGGAGGGCTCGGGCCTCTTGTCCGGCTTAAAACGTATAAGGAGGCCCTTCTGCGCCCTGTGATAGGATGTTTTAAGCTCATCAGCCCTGGTAAAATATGAGCTCATGTAAACAGGCCTGTCAGCCGCGTATTTTTCAATTATCGCGTCAATATTCGCGCTTGTTTCATACTGCCTCATATTAACCTTGCCGTACTGTCTCTCAAAATCATTGATTCCCCAGTCAAATATCAAAAAGGTGGCAGCGGTAAATATTATATCGCGCCTGCTGTCAAGCAGCTCCCTCAGATAGAAGAGGGGCATGAGGTTGTAATCTCCGTCGCCTATATATACCCCGCCCTTTTCCACAGTGGCTTCCAGGCCGCGTCCAAAATCATACGACATAAAATCCCTCTCAGCGCGGTTATGCCTGAAAGACATGGCCGCGAGAAGAACCAGCGCCGCAGCCGCAGCCGCGATAAAAACTTTTCTGTGTTTCTTCGCTTTGATTCTGCGCAGCGCGCCGTAATATCCCGCCGCGATAAAAAGGAACATTATGTAAAAAGCCGGCATCAAAAAGATGTGCATCAGCCATATAACCTCGTCGCTCGTCCTGTTGTACAGCACAACCATTATTGCCGTTATTGCGAACACGGACGCGAAGAGGTAAAAATGTTTCCTGTTCTCCCTGAATAAAAACCAGGCGCCCGGCAGGGCAAGCAGCCCCGCGAGCGTGTAATTTGACCATAAAAGCTTCGCGAATTCCGCGGACTGATAAATATATACCTTTAAGGAAGGGTCAACCGGGTATGTGTATGCCTGCCTCATCACAATCCATAACAGCCCCTGCAAGTCAACAGGATTTCCCCAGTTAAGAGCCGGGGCCGCATGCGCCCTTATTATAAGATAGAGGTAAGGCGTGAGCCCGAGAATAAACAGCAGAAGAGATATGACAAAACCTCTCACCCTGATTCTCCGGGAATTCATGATAAACAGCGCTCCAAACACAGGCGCGAGTATTATCATGCTCGGCCAGTGGTTTGAAAGAGAGAGCCCGAAAACGTAAGCGATAAAATAAATGCGCCGCCGCGAAAAAGAGTTCATCGCATCAACAGCCGCGCAGAGAAGGAGCGAGAGGAAGAGCAGGTTCATCATATATATCCCGCCCTTTGCCTCTATTGCCTGGTTCCAGAATATGTAAGAAACCGCGAGAACAACAATTATTACCGCGTTAAAACCCCTTCTGCCCGCTGTTTTGTTGAGCAGCGCGGAAGTAACCGCAAGGACAATCAGCGCCAGAAATACAGAAAAGAGGTTCATCCTGAAGGCGTGGTTTCCCGGAAGGGCCGATGTAAATATCTTTCCTGCCATTGAAAATAGCGGGTAACCCGGCGGGTGTCCCACTGCCAGGGTCTCAGCCACGACAGTTGTCTCCGGCGAGTCATTGTTTTTAAAGGCGGGATGCATGGTTCTCAGGTAAATCAGAAACGTCCCCAGCAGTATTACGCTTAATACGGCCGCCTGCAGATACCTTCTGCCGGCCCCGTTCATTCCTGCACCGCGTCAATCAGGCGCCGCATCGCGGGATTTAAGCTGCCCGCCTTTATTGCCTCCTCCGCCATCAGCGCTGCCTCTCTCTTCTCTCCCGCAAAATCATGATAAAAAGCCGCTGCTTCATAACCCAGCGTAAACTCCGGGTTGTCTTTAACAGCTTCGCGGGCATATTCCGCGGCTGCCTTATATTCCCTTATCATATAGGCCGCTTCAGCCATGTTAAAATAGATGTTGTATTTGATTTTCGGGGCGGGTATTGCCAGCGCCTTTTTATAAAGCGCAAGCGCGTCATGCGGCCTGCCTGCCTTCATCATGTCATCGGCACTTAAGGAGATAAATATAAGGTACCTGAGCAGGATTTCAATATTCTCATCAGACTGCGCGTGGCTCGCGTAAATCCCCCTGTAACTGTAAAGCTCATAGAGCGCCGCTCCCCTGAACCTGCCTGATGACACCTCTGTTATCATGCCGTTCTGATATCTTTTAAAACCCGCGGCGTCAAGAGCAGACGATGTGTAACTGCTGAATACCCTCCCCTTTTTAAGGGCCGTATTTACGAAACCGGCCGCGGTAAAGAC
>DSBP01000318.1 GCA_011049465.1 bacterium
CATATAATATATATATGACCGTATCCAACACGGGCCAGGCAGCGGCCAACGGCGTAAACGCGCATTTAAGCTGGATACAGTTAAACGGGGACGCTGTCGCGGACATTTTAAGCGGCCCTGATTTGCTGAATGTTGACATAGCCGGAAATTCTTCGGCTGTATTTGTATGGACTTTCAGCGGCGACGGGAACGGCACGCTTCAGTTCACGGGTTTTGCCGCGGGAACCGGACAGTACAGCGGGTTCAGCGTCACGGATACGGCTGATTCGGCAAATGTTGTCGTCCAGACGCCGGCGCCGCTTTTAACCCTGCCTGTTATCACGGCCCTGCCTTCGCAGGTTACGGTGGGGCAGATAATAACGGTTATTATGGGGGTCACAAACGAAGGGCTTTCTGAGGCAACAGGGACTACGCCGGAAATAAACCCGGTTTCAGGGAATGTGGCGCTGCTCAGCGGGCCCGTGCCTGTGACGGCTGATATTGCCGCGAATGGCGGATATGACGTATTTACATGGACCTATTCCGCGAATGGAGTGGGAAGCGTAATATTTACCGCCGGAGCTGAGGCGCTTGGGGTCTACAGTGGTGAAGTTTCTTCAAATACCGTAGTGGTCCAGGCCGCTCCGGTGTTGACAATAAGCTACCTGCCCCTTACAACCCCCTTAAGCGTAGGGCAGGTGATAACGGTAGTTATGCGCGTCACAAATAATGGCGGCGCTGCGGTAAATGATCTTGCCCCTCTTTTAACCCCCATGGGTGATACGAGTTCTATTTCGAAAGTGTCAGGGCCCCTGCCCGCGTCCGCGGATATACCGGGCAGCGGTGGTGAGGCATTCTTTACATGGCGATATAATGTAACCGGAAACGGGACTGTGAATTTTTACGGTGAGGCAGAAGGCGTTGACGCCAACAGCGGGCTTGTCCATGAGGCGGCGCCTCTTGTGTCCTCGCAGGTTGTCCTGCAGAGCGTAGCGGCCCTTTCAGCTTCTTTCTCAATGCCGGCGCTGGCAAGCCTTAATCAGATTTATACGGTAGTGATGACAGTGACAAATACCGGACAGGCGCAGGCAAATAATGTGGCGCCTTCTGTTCCTGATTTATCGGGAAGTGTGGGCTCAAGCATCAGGCTCACGGGCCCGCTGCCTGCAAGCCAGAATATTGCGGGAGGCGCGTCAGCTCAATTCACATGGACCTATTCCGCGGTCGGCACAGGCAGCGTTGATTTTAAAGGGACTGCCTCGGGCACTGACGCGAATTCCGGGAATGTGGTGGCTTCGGCGCAGGCCTCAAGAAGCATATTGGTGCAGAAAGCGTCAACGCTTACTGCCTTTATGACCGCGGCGCCCGCGCCCGCAAGGACAGGTACGGATATCACGGTTGTGATGACGGTTATCAATGAAAGCGGCGCAGCTACTGCTGTTGGTGTCAGCATAACGCCGGAAACGCTTGATGTCATAGTTGACGGTGATGCGCGCACGACAGCATCCATTTCTATGCCCTCGCCCGCGATAAGGGATATTAATGGAGGCGTTGAGGCGCGGTTTACCTGGATATACAGGCTGGGAAGCGGCGGCGGAAGCATCGCGTTTTCAGCAAGGGCCATAGGCGCTGACGGAAACGCGGGATGGCCCGTTATGACAAATCTTGTGTCAAGCAATGTTGTGAATGTTGAGCCGAGTTCGGCGCTCGTATCAGAACTCATAACAGAGATTACAGAAGTTAGCGTCGGACAGCAGATAACGGTTCTGATGAGTGTGACAAATGAGGGCGGCGCTGCATGCAATAATGTCAACGCGTCGGCGCTTATTAAAGGCGGTACGGGTAATGTCGGGCTGCTCAGCGGGCCCGAGCCTGTTGACCAGTCCCTGGCGCAGGGCGAATCAAGGGTCTTTACATATGTTTACAGCGCCAACGGCAGCGGGCCTGTCTGGTTCAGCGGGAACGCGTCGGGTATTGACCCTGTATTCGGGCCCGTATCATCGGCTGTAACCATTAGCGAAAACATCTTTATAGAGACGGCTGCAGCGCTCGTCTCTTCATTATATATATATCCGCAGCAGGTAAGTTCGGGACAGACAGTAACACTTGTTATGTCCGTGACCAACAATGGCCAGGCTGACGCGATTGACGCCATAGGTACAACTCCTGTCGCGTCAGGCACAGGCTCTGTGAATATGCTTTCTGAGCCAACGGCTGTAATTATTCCCGGCAGCAGTTTTGCGTACTTCACATGGACATATGAGGCTGTGACTCCAGGTACGCTTGTATTTACTTCGCGCGCTGAAGGAACGGATGAGAACAGCGGGTTGTTGAAGGCGAGCGGCCAGGCAACGAGCCCTGCGCTTGCGATACAATCGCCTGCAGCGCTTGTGGCGGGTATTTCAGCTGTGCCGGCTGTCGCCGGAGTCGGTTTTGATATTACGGTAATAATGACGATAACGAATACGGGCCAGGCAGCGGCAAACGCGGTTATGCCTGAAGGTTTTGGCGTAGAAGGCACAGCAGGTTACACGGAAGCGCAGGCACAGGTTCCTGCAAACGCCAATATTGCCGGAGGCACATCCGCGAGGTTTACATGGGTATATAACCCGACGACAACCGGATACATATACTTTACTTCAAACGCTTCGGGAACAGACAATAACAGCGGGCTTGGCATCGCGCTTAGCGCTGACATTATGAGCAATACGGTGAATGTCGAGCCGGATTATCCTGTTATGACAAGTTTCATTGACGCGCTTCCCAACACGCTCTCTGTCAACCAGTTGTTTACAGTTGTAATGACGGTTTCAAATGTCGGAGTTGTTGAGGCAACCGGCACGGCGCCTGACACGCTTTATACGGAACTGAGCGATTATGTTTCAGGGCCGTTCCCGGAAAACCTTGATATACCTCCTTTTTCCACGGGCAGATTTACCTGGGTTTACAGGACGCAGGCGTCAGCGGGCCAGGGTGTGATAACAGGGCTTGCGAGAAGCCTGGGAGAAGCGTCTGTTGATGTGAGCTCGGGGAATTCAAACACAATAACAGTTCACGCAAATCCTGTCCTTGCGCAGGATATTTTTGTTCTGCCGGATGTCGTCAGCACAGGCCAGAATTTCACGGTCAGAATGCTCGTTACAAATACGGGCGGATGCATTGCGGAAGGCGTAGCGCCTTCTTCCCCGGTCAAGCTCGGGACAGGAAACTTTAGCATTGTCTCGGGGCCGCAGCCTGCTTCTCGCAATATCGCGCCGGCTCAGTCTGGATGGTTCACCTGGGTTTATCAGGCAACTGCGCCGGGAAGCCTCGGAGTCAATGCCTATGTTAACGGATACAACCAGTACAGCAAGGTTACGATAACCAGTGATTCTTCTTCCGGCAATCTTATTAATGTTGAGGCGCCGGCATCGCTTGCGGCAGCCATAAGCGTGCCTTCGTTAAGGAATATCGGGCAGGTGTTTAATATTATAATGACTGTAACAAACAGCGGGACAGCAGATGCCCTGAATGTTCTGCCGTCAGCGCTTTTTCCAACGGGGAGCGGCGGCGCTGTCATGACAGGCTCTGCGCCGTCAGCGAAAGACGTTCCGGGAGGAACCTCGGCGGCCTTTACTTGGACATATTCAGCCACAGGAACGGGCAGTGTCCAGTTCAGCGGCAGGGCAACGGGTACTGATGAGAACAGCGGGCTCGCGGTAAACAGCAATTACGCGTTGTCCAACACGCTGACAGTTCAGGTGCCTGCGGCACTCGCTGTTCAGCTTAGCGCGCAGCCTGTTATCGCGGGCACAGGTTATCCCATAACAGTAAGAGGCTCGGTTACGAACACGGGCCAGGCCCTGGCAAACAATGTCAGGATTGCAGGGCTTGATTACGCGGAAGTAAACGGAGGAAGCGCTTCCTTGACTTCCGGCAGTATGCCGACTGCTGCTGTATCGCTTGCCGGAGGCGTGTCCGCGCATTTTACATGGGTTTTTGCCGCGGGGACAGCAGGGACGATTAATTTTACGGCTGCTGCGGATGGAGTGGACTCCAATACTTCCGGCGCAATAGCAAGCGGGATCGCGGTTTCAAATAATATTGAGATTATTGACGCGGCTTATCTTGTGTCCGGAGTATGGCTCGCGCCGCAGGTGGCAAGCGTAGGGCAGAGCATAACTGTCATTATGGTTGTGACAAATGAGGGCGGAGGAAACGCGGCAGGGGTTACGGGTGAGAATATAGTTAAAGGGGGCGCGGGTAATTTTACATATGCTTCAGGGC
>DSBP01000328.1 GCA_011049465.1 bacterium
AGCTGGAGAAGATACTGCTGATTATTAAAGGAGTGTTTGAAAGCATAAAGGACGCGAAGCTTGACAGGGTGCATTTTGCGAAGTACGGCGCTTTCAGCCTTGATTATGAAATTGTCTATTTTGTGATGGGAAACGAGTATATTAAGTACATGGATATTCAGCAGGAAATAAATTTAAGGATTTATGAAATTTTCGCGCAGGAAGGGATAGAATTCGCGTATCCCACCCAGACCGTTATTTTAAACAAATGACTCTGATATTTTGTAAGTATAAAACCCGCGGAGGTGAAAGATGAGCCTTGGATTTGGAGAGATATTACTAATACTGGCGGTTGTGCTTTTGCTGTTCGGCGCGAAAAAGCTTCCGGAGCTGGCGCGTTCCATGGGAAAAGCCATGAGCGAGTTTAAAAAAGGGGTAAAAGAGGCGAAAGAGGACCTGGAAGACGGGGAGGAGCGCGGCCGGGGAAAGAAGAAATAGGGCTCCTGTGAAGGCGCGTACGCATGTGAAGAGAGGAGCCGCGAGGCGAAAAGGCTATATTGACCACCTTGAGGAACTGCGGCGCGAGATAATCTCTATTCTGGCATTTCTGGCGCTGGCGTCAGTGCTCTCTTTTCTGTTCATGTCAATAATCATGGTTTTTCTTCAGGCGCCGCTCGCGGGAACGGAGATAACCCTCAATTACTTCAGGCCCGAGGAAAAATTCCTTGTTTACCTTAAAACCGCCCTTTTATCCGGAATTTTTTTTACTGTCCCGTTCGCCCTCTTCAGGTTTTTTGCATATATAGGCCCGGCCCTCAAAAAAAACGAGAAAAAGTTTGTTTATCCGTCGGGAATACTCGCGGCGTGCATGTTTTACGGCGGCGGGTTCTTCGCTTACAAGCTCATCGCGCCGGCCGCGGTCTTCTTTTTTACCACTTTTGCCGGAGGAGACAACATATCGCCTGTCTGGGGCGTGGGCGCGTGGTTTGATTTTATATCCCTTATTATTCTCGGAACGGGCGCTGCCTTTACTGTGCCCGCGATACTTCTTATCCTTATTAAAACAGGAATCATTGACGCCGCAGCTCTGAGCAGGGCGCGGCCCTATTTTTTAATCGCGGTGCTGGCCGCGTCAGGGCTCTTTTCACCTCCTGACATTGTGTCACAGCTTATGCTGGCAGTGCCTCTTTACATTCTCTTTGAGCTTACAATAGCAGCGGGAAAGAGGCTGAGATGAGGAACAAAAATCCGGGCATAAACGTCAAAATTTAAATATCACAAAAACGGAGGTGTTTATGAATAGGCGTGAATTCCTTAAGAAAAGCGCGAAATACGCTGTCGCGGCAGCCGGCGCGTTCTCATTATCAGGGGCGGAAAGTCTGCTTGGGTCCGAAAGAGGCGTTGATTTGGCGGCTGTAAAGGGTGGAACGCCCGGAAAGATGTTTGACGCGGGTATTAACGCGCTCGGCGGCATAAAAAATTTTGTAAAACCAAACCAGACGGTTGTCGTGAAACCAAATATTGGATGGGATGTCATTCCTGAATACGCGGCGAACACAAACCCGGAACTGGTGGCGGTTATAGTTAGGAGATGCATTCAGGCGGGAGCCAAAAGGGTTTATGTCTTTGACCACACCTGCGACAACTGGATAAGGGTCTACAAAAACAGCGGCATAGAACATGCCGCAAAGACAGCCGGAGCTGTGGTTGCGCCCGGCAACAATGAAAGTTATTACCACGAGACCGCTGTCCCCGGAGGAAAGTCGCTTAAAAAGACAAAGATTCACGAGCTGATATTTGAGTCGGATGTGTTTATCAATGTTCCGGTGTTAAAACATCACGGCACCACAAGGGTTACAATAGGCATGAAAAACCTGATGGGAAATATATGGGACAGGCGCAGCTGGCACGTGACTGACCTGCACCAAAGGATAGCGGATTTTACGCCGGTGAGAAAACCCGACCTTACGGTGGTTGACTGTTACAGGGTGATGACTGCCAACGGGCCGAGGGGAGTCGCGGGCGGCAGGGATGTGGTAAAGATGGAGAGCCAGGTGCTGTCGCGCGATATAGTGGCGGCTGATTCCGCGGCCGCAAGGATTTTCGGCGCGGACCCCATGGACATAGCGCACATAAAAAACGCGGCTGAAAGAAAAATGGGAGAGAGCGACCTGTCAAAACTCAACATAAGAAGGATAACCCTTTGAAACTGAAGGTTTTAAGAATAGCAGTTTCGCTTCTGTTCTTCTCTTTGTTTATAATGTTCTATTTTAGTGTCTTCTCGGGAATGGCCATGGCAGCTGAGCTTTTAGGCGCGACGCAGCTGATACCCGCGTTTATAAAATTCGCTGCCGGCGGTTTTATAGCCGCGGGCGCGGGCGTGCTTGTTGTCCTGGCCCTTACATTTGTCTTTGGAAGGGTTTACTGCTCGTTTATCTGCCCCTTCGGCGTGCTACAGGACATATTCATATTCTTCAGGTATAAATTCGCGAAGCGCAGGGTTTTCAGGCTGCAGAAGAACAAAAAAGTGCTCAGGTATACCGTGGCAGCCGTTGTGATAATAGCGGCGCTGGCAGGAATAATGGTTCCGCTTAACCTGACAGAGCCGTTCAGCAACTTTGGCAGGATAACGGCGGAGGTAATAAAACCGGCCGCCGCGTTCATAAACAATACAATCGCGGGCGCGCTTGAGAACTTCAGGATATACGCTGTGAAGAGGACGGCGATGCACATACCCGACCCGGCCGCGGCTATTTATACCGTTTTGTTCCTTATACTGATATTTTTTCTTGCGCTGGGAAAGGGCAGGATGTACTGCAATACGGTGTGCCCGGCGGGCGCTCTGCTCGGGCTCGCGGCAAAAGTTTCGCTCTTTAAGATACGGCCGAGGCAGGAGAACTGCGTCTCCTGCGGCATGTGCGCGGGAGTGTGCAAGGCGGGCTGCATAGACACAAAGGCGAAAAAAGTCGACAACGAAACCTGCGTAAGCTGTTTTAACTGCGTTGCCGCGTGCAGGAAAACGGGAATAGAATATTCATTTCAAAGGCCGGGGTTAAAGGAAAATACGGAGAAGAGGGAGTTCATTAAAAAAACGATTGCTGTCTCCGCCGCGGCCCTTGTTTCAGCCCTGCCAAAGCCGTTAAGGGCCGGATCCACAGAAGTCATAAAAGAAAACCCCATAGTGACCCCGCCGGGCTCGAAGAGCTACGCCCACTTTAATAAAAGATGTACTGCGTGCCATTTGTGCGTATCTGCCTGCCCGACAAAGGTCATAAAGCCCTCGTTCTTTGAGCACGGCATAGAGCACCTGCTGCAGCCGCGCCTTGATTTTGATGATTCGTACTGCCTGTATGACTGTGTCATCTGTTCGGAGGTATGCCCTACAGGCGCGATTAAAAAGGTGACAAAACAGGAAAAGAGGGTAATACAGATAGGCATAGCGGTGTTCAGAAAAAAGAACTGTGTCGTATATGAAAAAGAGACAGACTGCGGGCTTTGCAATGAATACTGCCCCACAAAGGCGGCTTCGCTGATTCCCTACAAGGACGGGCTATTAATACCCGAGGTCATAGAGAGCATATGCATAGGATGCGGCGCCTGCGAAAAAGTATGCCCTGCCGTGCCGAACAAGGCCATTTATGTCGAGGGCAGCCCTGTTCACGGAACCGCTGAAGAGCCGCATAAGCGGCTGAGGCGCAGGGAGAGGAAGGGCCGGGGAGAGGCCGCGAAAAATGGCAGCGCCCCCGCAGCCCCGTCACAGCCGTTTTCGTTCTGAGCAGAAGTTTTGTACTAACTTGCAAATTCCAAATTGTAAATTGTCGTACTTGAGGTGGGCCGGGGCAGGCAGCGGAGAAATTTCCCTCATTGCTATGGGCCTGATCATGTTAATTTCATGATAGACTGATGTGCGCGGCCCGGCTTACGCACGATTACGGGCGGGTCTGTTCTGCAGGCTTGTAGATTCGAGACGGGGCGGGGAGTTGCGTATACCTTTTCTAGGCATTAAATCAGGAAAATTTTCCACTGCCCACCCCGTCCTGCGTCAGTGCGTGTTGGGGCAAAGGTCGTTTAGCAGCCTGCAAAAACCGGAGCGTTTTTTCTTTGCCGTCCACTTGCAAATTGCAAATTGTAAATTGCCTCACTTGAGGTGGGCCGGGGCGGCCGGCGGAGAAATTTCGCCGATTTACATCGGCGGTGAGCCTGTTCAGATGAAGACTCGTGAATGAACGCGATTAGGCTTGCGCGGGTGTTAGTGCGG
>DSBP01000223.1 GCA_011049465.1 bacterium
GCGGTAAAGGTTGCGGTAATTGACGGGGTAACTGTGGCCGTATCGTCCGAGGGCGTTATTGTTGCTGTTCCTGTCGGTGTGGCCGTAAACGTGGATGCAGGGGTATTGGTTGATGTGGCTGTAAAACTTGGCGTAAATGTTCCTGTGGCAGTACGCGTGAATGTCAGCGTAGCTGCAGGTGTATTTGTTTCCGTAGGCAGAGGCGTATTGGTTCTTGTCGCTGTGCGCGTCGCAGTACGTGTAAAAGTCGCGGTATTTACGGGGGTGTGCGTGCTGCTGGATGCCGGCGTGCGGGTCTGTGTGGCTGTAGGGGTGGCAGTACGAGTAGCCGTTCTTGTAACTGTTCTTGTCACTGTCCTTGTTGCCGTTCGTGTAGATGTTCTTGTAGCTGTCCTTGTCACTGTCCTTGTAGATGTATTTGAAGGCGCGGCTGTCGGCGTATTAACAGGCGCCGAATAAGCGGTTATCTGTATTGCATTAAACAGAGCTCCGTCAACAGCAGCGCTCGATGTTATATCAAGCCTGCCGTCACTCACAGTAACTATAACAGTTACGTCGTACGCAGCGCGCGCTCCCACAGTTGCCACAAGGTCAAGGTTGCTAACCGCAGCCGTCCCTTCCGCGGTCACGCTGAATCTCCTTTGGTTCGCGCTTGTAAAGTACATCTCGGCAAATCGCAGTGTCACCTGATAAGTTCCGTTTGGGACGGTAAACCTGTAAGAGGGGCTTCCCCACCTCTCTGTCTGGTAAAGCGTATCATCCGTAGTCCCGCTTACAGGCACGCCTGTATTATCCGCGACTCCTCCGCCGCCGTCATATCCCCAGGAACCGGCGGCATAAGCCTGGTCAGCGTACCACACTTTGCCTTCCCCGTCTGTGTACTGGGGCCCGCCGCAGTTTACCCTCATCTCATAAGCAGGCGTTGGTGTATGGGTATAAGTGGGCACAGCCGGGTCCCATGTAGGCGTATTGGTCGGCGGCACACAGCCTGCCGCAGCTATGTTTTTCAGCGCCTGCGGCGCGTTCATAAGTATAACGTCATCAACCCACAAATCAAAATTATACGGCGCCCCGGTCTGTCCCTCTGTCTGCCACTGGATAGTATCAACCGCTGACAGCGCCTGCGTCTTTGTTACTGATGTGTCCCCCCAGCCTTCCTGCGAGAAGAGCAGGCTTGAGAAGTCAACTGTTACCTGCTGCCACGATGATGTTGCCGTAAATACATAACCGTACATGTCCTCATCCAGCGCCCCGCCAAATGCCTGCGGCGAATTTATCTTAAGCCTGAAATCCCTGGTCTCATTGCTTTTGCACCAGAAACTGATGCCCGTGGCAGTGCTTATATTGACAGGCCCCTCGGGCTCTGTAAGAGGAAACCCCATCCCTGCAAACCCATATAAAAATGTTGTTGTTACTACGCCGGTCATGCGTGCAGCGTAATCCCCGGCGCCTGCGCGTCCGGGCGCCTGCATATAAAAAGTCTGCACAGGCAGCCCCAAATCTTCCCAGTGATCCTTTGACCACGGAACAACCTGCGAATTCCCGTTAGGGTTTATTGTGCAGTTCTTGTCGTTACAGTCATTGCTGTCGTCATATGTGTACCAGAAGGTGCAGATATTGGTTATGTAGTCCCCGTCCGTCATGCTGTCAAGAAGCAGGTCCGCGGGATTAATGGTTTGCGTGGGCCCCGGCGTCAAAGGATCCGGGGTAGGCGTGTTTGTCGCTATTACGCACGCGGAAAAATTGTCAGGAGGATTCTGCACCTTTCCCGTTACATATGTCCCGGCCTGTTTATAGCTTGACCATTGCCCGGAATCACACGCGCCCACGTTGAGCATGCCTGATGTCTCCGGCGCCTCTGACCACGACCAGGCGGCCCAGCTTAATGTCACGCCTGCCGCGTTGTTTCCGCCCATAATATTTATGTATTCATCCGCCCTTGTATAGTTCGTTCCTCCGCCGCCGGTTGCCTCTGTAGCGGCCCACTCGCTCACAAATATGGGAATGTGCGTTATGTAATCGGTAAGCATGTTTGTGCCATGAGTTGCCGCGTAAAAGTGAAACGCGTACATGATGTTTGAATAGGAAAGCGGGTTATTGACCACATCCCATCCGAGCTGGGACCAGTTTGGCGTGCCTACTACAATCACGGCATCAGGGTCAATGGCGCGTATTCTTGGGATTATGTCATTTGCGTATGTTACAACCTGGCCCCACGAGACACCATTTGGTTCATTGCATATCTCATATATTACGTTCCTCCTGTCCTTATGCGCGGTTGCCATTGACTCCCAGAACGTCCTTGCGTATTCAATGTTTGTGTTCGGATTCCCATCAGCAAGTATGTGCCAATCTATAAGCGCGTAAATCCCCCTCTCCTCGCACATCTGGACTATATTGTTGACCTGCGAGGTAAATCCGCTTGGATTGGATTTGTATCCGTCACTCTCCACATACACGGCTATCCTGAATACGTCTATCCCCACGTTATACGCGAGGTGGTCAAGCGCCGAAGCGCTGATACAGCAGTAATCCATACAGCTCGCAAGCCCGTACCACTGCAGCCCGTGGCTTGAAACGCCCCTGAGCTGCACCGGGCCTCCGCATTCATTTACAAGCTGAAGCCCGGAAACCCGAAGCTGCCCGTTTTGCGACAAAGGAGTCGCATGTAGAACAGAAGAAAACAGAAGGATAAATATGCATACAATCAACGCTACGGCCCTGCTTTTGATTTTCCGCGATAGAATCATTTCAGCCATTACAACCTCTTGCTCCGATAGTTTTTTAAGCGTTTAAATCTCTTCTTTAAAAAAAACTGATTTTTCTTCTTAATTAATTATAACTTCTGAAGAGTGTCATGTCAACCCCTTATTCCATTCTGCGGGAACGGGTTTTAAACCGGGCCGACGCTTCTTTCCGCTCAGTGGTTGAATTGCAGGATGCGAAGCCCGTAGTTGTTGTCCGCGGCGTAAACATACCCGCCTTCGGCAAAAACATCGTTAATACTGTGCTGGGGAGAAATGGTATTGTCGTAGTAAGAAGCAGCGAGCACGGGCGAGGCAGGATTTGAGACATTGTATATGTAAATGCCTTTGTTGCCGCAGGCGAGATAGAGGTAATCGCCTGAGGCGTAAACGTTCGAGACCGTGACCGTGGCCCCGGGGATTAAGTTGGCGGCAAGGCTCGGGGAAGAAGGGTTGCTGACGTTCACAATGTCAACGTCATAGTACTTTGTGACGCAGTACGCGTAACTGCCGCTGACCGACACTTTGGTGTGCCCCATGTTATCCGTGTAATATGTGCCGGCGTGGGAGGGCGAAGATGGGGTTGACACATCGAGGATTTTCAGCCCTTCGGAGTTTGAGCAGACGTAGGCGTAGTTTCCGGCTGCCTGCACTTCCCAGAAGTAGCTTGCCGCGTTGTAAAAATAACCTGTCCTCGCGGGAGAAGATGGGTTTGCCAGGCTGAAGACATTGAAATTGCGGACTATTGAATCGCCGTCGCCGTTGTAATCGCCCGTCACGTAAAGGTACCCGCCCGAAACCCAAACCGCCCAGGGGTTGGAATTGTAATCATTAAATATCCGGTAAGGAGTTTCCGGCGCGCTTATATCAATGGCTATTAAGGAATCATCGCCGTTGTCAATCGCCGCGTAAATGCAGTTTCCCGCCACTGATATCGAAGTGACCTGACTGTTATTCATGGAATAGGCGCCGACACGCTGCGGGGATGTTTTAGAGGATATGTCGACTACGGTGATTGTGAGCCCTTGATAGGAAAGCGCGTTCTCGGCTAAGTAGGCGTAATTGCCGATGACCTTGACTTCCGACGCGTAGTTGCCGCCGGTTTTCGGGTATACGGACAGATGCTGCAAAGCGGGCGTAACGCCCTGCGTCGGCGCGGCAGTCGGGGAACCTGTTGCGCCTCCCGCTGACGGGCCGGAAGCGGGCGAAGAACCTGAACAGGCGTAGAACACAGGCATTAGAACAAGCACTACAGAAACAAATAACCCCATTTTTTTCATGAAGGCCTTCCTTAAATTAGCCGCAAAAACGCAGCCTGATTATTTAACAATATAATTATAACATTCCGCGTCAAAAAGTCAACTATCCCCCAGAAACCGCAATAGGAACAATTGAAAAGGCCGTTTAATCCATGTATAATAACGTTATCAACGCGTTAAATACATTCACCCAACGGGTGAGAAGGAGAAAACGGCCCATGAATAGTATA
>DSBP01000338.1 GCA_011049465.1 bacterium
CTTTTTCCCTGTTAATTATCATGGAGGCTATCTCCCTGACAAACGGCTCTGCCATCTTATCCCTTGTTATTAGGGGATGCGCGGATATCCTGTACTCCTTCTCTCCGAACGGCTCAATCGCGAACCCGCACTTTTCAAAGAGCGGGATATTTTTATCAATTACGCGCTTTTCCGGTGCCGTCACCTCAAGAATTTCAGGAAGAAGCATCTCCTGCATCGGTATTTTCCCCTCTGTTATTGACGCTGACACGCTCTCAAAAAGAACGCGCTCATGCGCCGCGTGCTGGTCAATCAGCACAAGCCCGTTTTCATCCTCTCCCACTATATATGTTTTTTTTATCCTCCCCAGCACCCTTATTGACGAAAATTCCCTTCGCCGCGGCGCAGCAGGCGCCGCTTGACTTGCGGTTTCAACAGAGACTTTCGGTGACTCAAAGAGCGCTCCGCTTTCCCTGCCGTAATATTTTTCAGCCGCTTCCCTTACCGCTGTTTCTTCCCGGACAGTTCCGGCACGGAAACCTTCAGCCCGGGGTTTCGCGCTTAATTCCGCGGTTTCAAGCGCGGAAGCGACCGCTTTCTTTACCATATTATAAACAGCAGCCTCGTCTTTAAACCTCACCTCAGCCTTTGCCGGATGGACATTGACATCAACAAGAGAAGGGTTAATGTCAATAAACAGCGCGGTTACCGGGTATTTTCCCCGCATCAGCAGAGTGGAGTAGCCTTCATACACGGCGTAGCTGATTCTCCTGCTCGCAACCGGCCGCCTGTTTACAAACAGCCTCTGCGAACCGCGGGTATTTTTCGCCGCTGACGGAGCGGCTATGTATCCGTACACTTTAATATTATCGGAACAGCTTACGGCCTCCAGCAGAGCGTCAAATGTTTCCCTGCCGTATATTATTCTGAGGCGTTCCTTAAGAGGGGACTTTCCCGGAAAGAATAAAATCTCTTTTTCGTCCACAGACAGCCTGAAGGAGGCGGTTTCATTTGCCAGCGCGGCTGCTGTGACAGCCTCAATTATGTGCGCCTCCTCGGTATAATCGGCCTTCATAAACTTTTTTCTTGCCGGAGTATTGAAGAAAAGCTCCTTTACCCTTATGACAGTGCCGCCCGGCGACGCCGCCTCTTCAGAGTCCGAGAGCCTGCCGCCGTCCGCCTTTATGATAACGCCGGTTTCCCGGTTTTTGCCTTTGGTAATAAGCTCCACCTTCGCGACAGACGCTATGGCGGCAAGGGCCTCTCCCCTGAAACCCATTGTTTCAACGCACGCCAAATCCTCAATGGACGATATCTTGCTTGTCGCGTGGCGCAGAAAAGCAGCGCGGGCGTCTTCCGGGCCCATTCCCGAGCCGTCATCTTTTACTTCAATGAGTTTTCTGCCAGCCTGCAGGATTGAGACGGTAATATTCGCGGCGCCCGCGTCAAGGGAGTTTTCAATCAGCTCCTTCACAACAGACGCGGGCCTTACCACAACCTCGCCTGCCGCTATCTGGTTGGCGACATTTTCGGGTAAAACGCTTATCCCTGCCATTATTCATCCGCCCTCATTGGATTTTTTATATCCCGGCCTATCTTACTACCGCGACTTTTTCCGTTACCCTTACGCCGTCAAGCTCAAGCATAATAAGATATACGCCGGAGGCAGCACTTTTCCCCGCCTGATTCGTTCCGTCCCAGTAGATATCAGGGCTCTCGTAAGGGTCCGAAAGCGAGAGTTCGCCCGTAAACTCCGTCTCAACAAGCCTCTTTACAAAGGCGCCGCTCAGCGTGTGTATCGAGATTTTGACCGTTCCCTGTTTGACTATAAAATACCTGAGCCGCAGGCTCTCCCCTTTGCTGAAATCCACCATGTTGGAAAATACCCTGAGCCTGTTGTCGGGCAGCGCCAGTTCAACCTTTACAATATTATAAACCGCGTCCTCGTTCCCGGCGCTGTCCCTTGCCCTTATCATATAGAGATAAACATTATCCCAGTCCGTTTCAATATCGGCAAACTCCGTATCTGCGGTAATTGTCAGCGTCGTATAAACCGCGCCGCCGTCAGCGCTTCTCATTACCCGGTAATTCTGCACCGCGTATGTTCCGTCCTGCGCGGACTGCCAGCTCAGAGCCACATCTTTTTTGTTTTCTATTGTCATAATAACCGTTCTGTCCGCGATTGTAAGAGGCGAGTACGGGACAGCAGAAACCTCATTGGATCGCGGCCCCTCACCCGCGTCATTTACCGCGGTTATGACATAATAATACTTTTCCCCGTTTACCAAAGCGGGATCCGTATCGGTATATTCCTTCACGTCAAAGGTTATGGGCGCGCTGTTCAGCGGCGCGCCGTATGACTCCGTCTCCGCGCGCCGGTAAATATTATATGACTGCGGGTTTATCTTTGTCCATACCAGCGTAACCCTGCTGTCGCCCGGGGTCGCGACAAGTGTTCCGGGCGGCGCGAGCGGCCCGGTGTAGGCTGTGCTGTAAACAGCAGTTGAAGCATCCTCATTATCATTATCATCCACAGCTTTAATCCTGTAAAAATACAGAGGCACGTCCGTTGTGACCCCGTAATCAGCGTAATACGAGCCGGTGACATACTGCGCTATCATCTCAAAATCAGTTGAATCCACGCCCCTGTAAATATTATACCTCCTGCCGCTGCTGTCATAAGTATAAGGCGAAAAATCCTCTTCCCACGAAAGAAGAACCGCGTTATATATATTTGCCGCAGCCGCGTTTTGCGGGGGCTGCGGCCGCATAAACGGCGCGGCTGAGACTTCCGCGGAATACGGCCCCTCATCAAACCCGCTGTTTACACCCTTAACCCTGTAATAATATGTGAAGTCATCCTTTACGGATGCAGCGTTCATCGTCGTCATTAAAACATCCGCGTAAGAAACAGCGTTGACCGTCATTATCCTCACATCAGCGCCCGGATACTGCGTTCTGTAAATATTATAATAAATAATCGGCCCGCTCAGAGGCGCCCACGCCAGGTTAATAACACCGTCTCCCGAAGAAGAGACGGTAATATTTTGCGGCGCAGCAGGGGCCGTTCCCGCGGCCGGAGTCAGCGCGATATATGACGCTGTCACAGTATTGCTTTCCCCGTATATATTGTGCGACTGCATCCTGTAATAATAGGCTGTGCCGTTTATAAGCCCGGTGTCAAATCTGTTGGTTTGAGCCGTGTATGTGACACGGCTGTATCCTGCCGCAGGGGCCGTGGAACGGTAAACCGAATAGGCCGTCACTCCGTATTCTTCCATGGCTGACCACTCAAGATAATTGTAGCTGTCAAAAGCTGTTCCTGTCAGGCCCGCGGGCTCAGCCGGCAGCGTGACGGGCCTTGCCGAGGCTTCGGCGGACAATATGCCCGGAACATCCCTAAACGAAGCAACGCTGTAATAATATACTGTGCCCGTGACAACATCAAAATCCGAGGCTGATGCCGTATGCGTCACATAAAGAGGGCTCGCCGGAGAGGCCGCTCCCGGCTCCGTGGCCCTGTAAATGTTATATATGGTTATTCCCTCTTCAGCCGCTGCCTCTGCCCAGGAAAGCTCAATCCCGCCCGGCTCCGCGGAATTCACCGCAAGAAAATTTGTAATAACAGCGGGTTTTATCTCAGCCTCCACAGAACCGCTTCCCGCAGTTTCCGTAACTCCCCGGACAGCGGAGACATGATAAGCATAGGTGTTTCCCGGAGCAACGGTAAAATCCGTGTAAGAAGCGCTTAACGACATATCAATCTCGGATGAATCCCTGAATACTTTGTAATACTCAACCCCTTCTCCCGGGTCATTTGGAGCCCATGTCAACGAGGCCCTTGCCGCGTTAACAGCAGTTACGCTTAAGGCCGCAGGCACACTCAGGCCATTTGCCGCATATGCTTCAAAATACGCCGGAGTTGACGTGTTCCCCATGACATCCATGGCGTAAAGGCTGTAATAATACCGCTTCCCTTCTTCAGGGACAGAATCCGTATAAGCTGTTGTTGTAACCGAAGGCGCGAACGGCGTTACAAGCGCATATCCAAAACCGGCTGTAGTTGACCTGTAAATATTGTAACCTTCTATATCATAAGTGCCTCTCAACCCCGCGCCCGTCCATGCGAGCGATACGTCCTGCCCTGATACTGTTACTGTCACATTTGACGGCGCGAAAGGGGGCGCAAAAGGCGCGGCTGTCACAGTCACGGAAAATGGCCCTTCACCGTTATAAACCGCGGCTATCC
>DSBP01000292.1 GCA_011049465.1 bacterium
CTGGCTATCGAACATTCAAAATTATTGATTGATATTGCTGTTAAAAAGGGTTAATATACCTATAAGAACTCGGTACTCTCAAGTTTTTATAGCCCAGCTTCTTTAAAAGAGCGTTGGACCGTTTTGCCAGCGCTTCAACAATCTCTATGGTGTATACTTCACCGCAGATTTCCCCGAGAACAGCGGCCTGATATCCCGAGCCTGTCCCTATCTCAAGAACCTTTTCCCCTCCTTTTAAACCCATGAGTTCTGTCATGAGAGCGACAATATAAGGCTGGGAAATTGTCTGATCCTCTCCGATTGGCAGAGGATAATCCGCATAGGCCCTTGCCTCAAGCTCCTTTGGCACAAACAGATGGCGCTCAACCTTCATCATGGCGTCCAGCACCGTTTTGTCGCTGACGCCCCTTGCCTTTATCTGCCTCTCTATCATGTTGATTCTCATCCGGGTGTATTCGTCAGAAGCATTGGAATTTCCGCTGCTCTCACATCCCGTCATGAACACCGCGCATCCCGCGAGAATGGTAAGAAAAATATTGTTTTTCATCCGCGGCCTCCTTAAATCTTTTTTTAAGTTTACCTTTTTTTGCGCGATTGTCAAGGTTATAGCGGCGCGGGGGGGCAGGGGCAATTTATATTTCATATTTAGTACAAAACCACCCCAAAAAAACATTTTATATTTACACCTGTGTCTTTTGCGGGCCGCTAAACAACTTTTGCCCCAACACACACTATCGCAGGACGGGGCTGGCAGTGGAAAATTTTCCTGATTTAATGCCCCTCCCCACTTTCTCATTTGACTTCCCTCTCCCCCCCTGCTATATTAAATGCATTATGAACTATAAAAAAGCATCCTTATTTCTCGCGGCAGGGCTTACTCTTTTCAGGCTTTTTTACATTAACAACCTTCCGCTTCTGGGCGATGAGGCCTATTACTGGCAATGGTCCCGGCACCTTGACTTTGGCTATTATGAGCAGGGGCCGGGAATCGCTTTTGTAATATGGCTCTTTACCCTCTTTGGCAGCATAACTTCGGTATTTACCGTCAGGCTCGGCGCGGTCATCCTGTCGTTCTTTACAATGCTCCTTGTCCTGTCCATATGCAGGCGTATTTATCCCGAAGATAAAGAGGAAAAGTCCGGATTCTTCGCGCTGCTTTTAATCAATTCCGCAGTAGTATATGCGGCAGGCGCTGTTTTAATGATGCACGATACTGTCATGGCCTTTTTCTACGCCCTTTTCCTCAGGCAGGCCGTGATTATCGCGGCAGCGCCAGCTCCCGGCAGGAGCTGGATGCTCGCCGGGCTTTACCTCGGCTTCGGCGTAATATCAAAATACACCCTTGCCATAATTTTCCCCGCGTTTATCCTCTTTCTCTTCGCCGCGGGTGGAGTCAGGAACAATGTCAAAAGAATGCTTGTGTTCACCCTGTTCTTCATTCTCGCTCTCCTGCCGGTGATATACTGGAACCTTGCCAATGACTTCGCCTCCGTAAAATACCTGCTCATAAGAAAAGGCAGTTCCTCAGCTTTTACCTTCAAATACTTTCTTGAACTCATAGGCTCGCAGGCAGGCTTAAACTCGCCTCTTCTTATCCCTTTTTTCGCGGCAGCAGCGCGCAATTCATTTAAGCGCAGAGGCCCGGACCCAAAATTCTTATTTTCTTTCCTCTTCGTTGCCTCCTTTGCCCCGTTTATCCTCCTCAGCCTCAATAACCGGGTTGAAGCAAACTGGCCCGCTTTCACCTTCCTGCCTCTTTTTATTCTCGCCGCAGGCTTTTCGATAACAACCGCGAAGAAGAGATTCTTTCACTTTGCCTATTCTTTCGGCCTCATAATTACGGTTATTATTTACCTGCAGGCCGCGTTCGGTATCTTCCCGCTTCCGGAAAGAAGCAACCCCCTCCTTAAAGCCTCTGGCTATAAGGAGCTGGCTGCCCGGGCATGGAAGGCAAAAGAGAGCCTCCCGGATGCGAAAGACATATTCTGGGCCGCGCGCCACTATCAGGCCGCGAGCCTGCTCGCCTTCCATCTTCCCGGAAGGCCAGATGTCCACATACTGCTTTCCCACGAATCATCAAAGAACTACAGGTTTTGGAGGAAATTCAGTGAATTGGAATCCAAAAACTGCCTTTACTTATGGTCAGAACCGTGGGAAAATTACGAAATGTCCGAATTTTTTGAGAGGCTTGATTCTGTCCATGAAATCGGCGGCGCTGTCAGTGAGCCGTCGGCCAGGAACATGAAGCTCAGTTATTTTATCAGCATGAAAGGGGCCAAGTGAGGCGCGTTATATGAAGATAATCAGCCGTTATATAATTAAAGAGGTGGCTTTTGTATCCTTTACGGGGTTCTTTATATTTACCTTCTTTCTTATTATGAACTCCCTCTTTGTAATGTCGGACCTTGTCATTAAACACGGAGTGGGGTTATTTACCGTAATTCACCTGCTCCTCCTTCTTTTGCCCTCAACAGTCGCTGTCACCATCCCCATGGCTGTTCTTGTCGGAATTCTGATGACCTTTTCACGGCTTGTACAGGACAACGAATACTACGGTATGCAGGCGGGCGGCATAAGCGTGCGCTCGATAGCCATGCCGGTTGTGTGGTTCTCCCTTTTTCTGATGCTTTGCATGGTGCTTTTCAACAACTATGTGCTTCCCGCGGCAAACCTCTCTTATAAAAAGGTCTATTTCGAAATTGTAAAAAAACGCTCAAGCGTCCTTATACAGGAAAATACCTTTATCCGGGATTTTGACGGCTACATTTTCTATACAGGCGGCAGGGACCCCAGGTCAGGCACGCTGAAGAACATAATAGTTATCGTCAAACCGAAAAGACAGATAAAACAGGATGACCCACCGAAGATTATTTTCGCGCGCACGGGCGAGCTTATGTCTGACGAGGAGAGCTACAGGCTGATATTAAGGCTTAACGACGGCGTAATCCAGTCAGCTTCCTACGAGGCTCCGGAGAAGATGAATTCAATACACTTTGACACAAATTTTGTGGACCTTGATATCGGCGGAGTGCTTAGAAAACGGGAGGAACCCGGTGATTTGAAGGGCACCCGAGAGATGACGATAGATGAGCTCTATCAGGAGATGAAAAAGGGCCCGAAATCAAAACATGACATCAACTGGGTCGCCATTGAGTTCCACAAAAAGACCTCACTTCCCTTCGCGATTGTGGCTTTCGCGGCTGTCGGGATACCTCTCGGCCTGATGACCAGAAGAGGCGGCAAAATCACCTCCATTGTCTTTTCCCTCGTGCTGATTCTCGCCTATTACGTGCTTCTCTCTTTAGGGCAAAACTACGGGTACAGGGGCCAGATGAATCACTTTGTTTCAGCCTGGCTCCCGAACCTTTTCCTGACCGGCTGCGGCGCGGTTTTGTTCCTGTTTATGCTCTTCCCTGTGATTAAAAGAAAAACCTTCAGGCCGAGGGCGCCCAAGAAATGAAGATAATACACCGTTACATACTGTCGGAAATAATGAAGTCTTTCCTGCTTATATTTTTTGCAATTATGATGATTGTAATGATATCAAATTTTCTTGATGAGATTCCCATGATGGTCAAGCACAACCCCGCTCTCACGGTGCAGATAAGCTATTTCTTTTATAAGTTCCCTTTTCTCGCGGCGCAGGCCATCCCTTTCGCGCTGATGCTCGCGATACTCTTTTCATTCAGCCAGTTCAGCAGGAACAACGAGCTGACCGCGATTAAATCGGTCGGCATAAGCTATTATTCGATTATGGCCCCTGTTCTTATACTATCTCTGTGCGTAAGCATTTTAAACTTCGCCGTTAACGAAACCCTTATCTCGGCCTCGACCGAGAAATCAAGGTATATACGCGAGGTTCTGATAGAGAAGAAAACCGACAGCAAAAAAGATGTGCAGTATGATGTAGCCAAGCTTGGCGAAGGCGGCAGGGTTTTTTATATAAGAAAGCTTGATATCCTGCTCGGGTCCATAAACGGAATATGCATACTGCAGACCGGAGAAGGCTTTACCGTCACAGAACGGCTCGACGCGGAGTCCGGAGTATGGGATAACGGAAGGTGGGTACTTAAAAACGGGGTTATCCGCTCTTTCGAAAACGGGCGCGAAATCGAGATGAAAAAGTTTGAAGAATACAACCTTTATGTAAAAGACACCCCGGATGATTTTATTGTCACGAAGAGGTCGTATAAGGATATTCTGGCAATAAGCATAC
>DSBP01000192.1 GCA_011049465.1 bacterium
ACTTTCTACAGACGCCCAGCCGGTTATTTCTTTAATTTTTGCCCCTAAATGGAGCGCCATTCCGGAAGCAAAAAGTTTTATTTTCGCGTCTTCGGTCATTTCCTCATCAGCCATATTGGGCAAAATGCTTCCGGCCATCTCCACAAGGTGCGTTTCCACCCCAATTGAAACCAACGCCTGCGCCAATTCTATACCTATCGCACCCGCCCCGACTACAACGGCTTTTTTTATCCCACTTTTTACGGCTATTAGCTTTTCAAGATCCGCCTGCGTCTTAAAAGTGTAAATGCCTTTAAGCCCATTCCCCGGTATATCGGGTATATACGACTCAGCGCCCGAGGCTATTATCAGCTTCTCATAATAAATCAGACCACCGGAAACAAGCTTCAATTTTTTTGCTTTTTCATCGACAGATTCAACCGCGTCTATTACCAATTCAGCTTCCGCGTCAGTCACCAAACTGTCCTTTTTATATGTTTTTTCTTTCTGTATAATGCCTTCCACGGCATAAGGCATGGCACAGTAAATCATGCTGTGCGGCTCAGGCCTGATAACAGCCATGTGAAATATTTTCCCAAGTTTTTTCGCAAGGGTAATCCCTGCGGGCCCGCCTCCGATTACCACAAGTTCAAAATATTTTTCCATATTTTAATCCTCCATAACGCAGATTTTACCCAAAACAACATTTTTAACTGTAAATGCCATGACAGCCGCCACTATGGCAGCAGTTAGAACCAATACAAATACAGCAATGTATTTAAACACCGAAAACCCTGTAGCTTGGTACGCTATCATCATGGCAATTCCAAGCGCTGAAACAGGAAACGTATACGCCCACCAAGACAGATAAAACCTTATCCTGAAAAAATCCTTTACAAGAAACACAAGAAGCCCGAGAAAAAAGAGCGCAAGAGAAAGCATGGACATGGAGAACACATCAACGTTTAAAAACATCCTGAAATAAGATATAAATATAACGGCTGGCGGCGCTATAAAAATAAACATGGTCGGAATGAACTTTTCCGCCAGTTGTTTGTGAAAAACGAGCCTGTAAAGCACTATGGCAAACAACGTAATCCAGAAAAACATGCCCGTAATAAAAAAATATATGTTAACCCACGTCGGCGCAAGATCAACCCCGACAACGGGTATTATAAGGTTCCCGACTACCGGTATGAACCATGCCGGGTTGATATCGTGCACCTCAAATTCGCTCCTTATCCAGAAAACAACAGTATGAAACGTCAGCAGCAGGTGCGCGATGACGCCCGCATACCACAGCCCGGCCGACACAAAGGGAAGGTACCCGTAAAATGCCACTGAAACCAAAAGAAACGAAATGGATATGGCGGAAAAAAAGTTAACCTTTACCTTGTGATTATATTCTTTTTTTACCTCCTCAAAGTACCATATAGCTTTTAGGCCGTAAATAAATACAAACATCGCAAACACAACCAGCGCCGTAAACGCCGCCGCCAGGTACGCCCACAACGGCAACCAGCCCAAGTGATACGCCCTGTACAGCAATATGGCCAGCCCGGACAGCCCCATAACAACGGAAAAAGCCGTAACCGGGAAATACTTTAGCTTTGATACCGAATTTTCCTGCTGCATAATTTTTCTCCTTTTTTAGAACAGGCTGAACTTGAAATTTATGAAATTAAGAAGGGCTTCCACTTCGAGCGACACTTTTTCCAATATCTCATATGTTTCACCCTTGAATATTTTGCCCACAAAAGAGCCGTTCATCACAGCTATATAGACCCTGCCGTCGTTTTTTTCATAGACTGAAAATGTTTTCGGCATCATCACGGATATTTTTTTTCTGTTGTCGTCTGCCAGCACTTCATAGGCGTATTTGCCGCTGCAGTACTGTACTATCTTCAGTTTTCCTATGTCGCCTTCGCCGTGGCCTTTTACCTCGGCTGCTTGGTCTATGACCGCTGTTACATGCCAATTTTTAGTGCTGTTAATTCTTTTCGCCAGCACCTCAACGGTCTTTTCAAAATCATAAGGACTCGCCATTTCCTTTAAAAGCACCGTTTCCGCGGAAATATTGATGAGAAAACCCGTAGCCAGTATGCCCGTAATCAATCCAAAAATATATACAACCACAACTGTCACATTTTTCATTGTACTGCCTCCTGTTTTTTTGCGGAAATAACCACAAAACTTCCCAACCCGGAACCCGGCAGAGGTTTTTGCACGTCCTGTATTTTATCCCTGCCCCTATAAAGCGTTTGATACATGGACGTCACTTCAAACCCTGCGTTCTTAATAAGCGTTCTAAGTTCACTAACACTGAAGAAAACTGCATTTTTATAAAACACGCTTTTCTTTTTCCTGTATTTCCTGCCAAGTCTGCTGTTCTTTTCAATAACAGCGGTTATAACACTAGCTCCCGGTTTTAAAACACGATATGCTTCTTTTAGCGCTTTTAAAGGATTTTTCACAAAACAAAGCGTCACTATAAACACAGCAAAATCAAATGACTCGTTCTTATATGACAGTTTTTCAGCTGCGTCCGCTCTTGTCCTTATGCCCCTGCTCGCGGCGATTTTAAGCATATTCTTAGAAATATCGCATCCTTCTTTGATGCCGAGCTGCATCGCAAACCTGCCCGTACCCACACCTATTTCAATCCCCCGCCCTTTTTTAGGCATAGCCATTTCAACAGCCGCGGCTTCTGACAAATATAAAAAATTATTTTTTTCATACCACCTGTCATATTCCTGATAATACTCGTCAAATACTTTCATTTTCATCCTCTTAATATGGCATTTTTTTTTGCACAGTTTAAACTATTTCGTCAATATTATAATAACCGCCACTAAAATGCCCGCGGCCAGGGCAAGCAAGCTGAATTTTTTATGGTCCTCTTCTACTTCCGGAAGCAAATGAGTCGTGCCCACATAAACCAGGGCGCCCGCTGAGATTGAAAGAAGAATTCCCAGCGTTGAATCCGAAATACTGCCCAAAAACGGCCAGGAAACAAACGCTCCAAGCGGCGTAGTTATAGCGGCGATAAGAAAAGCGTAAAGCACTGCTTTTTTTGTGTCAAATCCCGATTTAACAAGAAATAAAAAAGTTACAATCCCTTCGGGAAACTCGTGAAATATCATACCTATTGACGTCACAGCGCCCATAAATGCGTTTACTTTAAAAGTAACCGCATATATCATGCCGTCCACAAAAGAATGAAAACCTATGCCTATGGCGGGTATTATTCCAAAAACCCTGTTTAGGCCGCGATTATGGCCGCAGTTTTCGCCCTTGCACATAAAAACATTAAGATACCTGCTTAAAACGTGAAAAAACATAAAACCGGCCAGCAGGTATATGGGAGCGAAGCTATTCATCTGAAAAGATTTGGGTATTACCCGCAGAAACGAAACAGTTATTAATACTCCTGCGGCAAAAGCGATAAAATAAATCGCGTTTTTCCTGCCCCAATCCGCAAACCGGTTTATGACATATATTCCCGTTGTTGTAATTACACAGGCCGTACACGTGGCTGCCATTACCATAAAAAAGGAGCCTTCCATTGCCTTACCTCCTCTTATCCTCTTTTTAATTTTAATAAAAAATCTCTTCCCGCGGATTAAGCATATCCGCGGCAAATCAATTAGATACAATCCGGCACAAGCTTAAGCGCTTAAGCCCGTACCGGACTATTTTTACTTTGTTTCAGGTTTCTCCAGCTCACTTAAGCGATCCTTAACCGCTTTAAGTTCGTTTTCAAGGGCAACTGTCTCGTTTTTCAGCAGTTGCTTTTCATCAACTGAAACTTGCGGATAAGCATAAGCCGCGCCAAATCCAAAACCCCGGCGCCAGCCCATGCCACGTCCGAAGCTGCGTCCAAACCCTGCGCCTCTGCCCCGGCCCATTCTGCCGCCATATCCGCCGTTCATGTAGCCCGGCGTTCCATAACCCGCACAAAGCCCCATTCCTCTTCCTGTCATTGATCCCATTCCAGCGGGTCCCGTTGCATCTCCTCTTGGCATCTTTTTCACCTCCTTTTTCTTTTCTTTTATTGAAAATGATTTTCATTAACAATTATACTTATATAACACTAAATGTCAAGTTTATTTTAACAAGCGGAAGAAATTAGCTTCAAATACTTATTTACTTGAGAGTACCGAGTTCTTATAGGTATATTAACCCTTTTTAACAGCAATATCAATCAATAATTTTGAATGTTCGATAGCCAGAT
>DSBP01000191.1 GCA_011049465.1 bacterium
ACCAATGCATCACGCTGCGCTTATTTTAAATCAGCGGCCGCTCTTACGGCCTCCTGCAGCGGTTTGGTTTTTTTTATGCGATAACCCTTTTCCTTTATCCGCTCATTAAGCAGCCTTATCCTGTCGCTGAAATTCGGGTGCGTGGTGAAATAATATACATAATCAGGGATTTTTTGCTTTTTTCCGAGCCTTTCAAATATCTCAACAGCGCCGGCCGCGTGCCCGTACCTATCATTTATCCTGTCCAGGGCGAATAGGTCTGCCGCGCGCTCCTGGTCTCGTGAGTACTTGAGCTGCGCTGCGCTGAGCGCGGAAGCAAGCGACTTGGAGATATGGCTCTCTGCGCCCAAAATAGCCGAGGACATCAGAAAGACAACAAGCCCTCTTCCCATGCCTCGCAGGTGGTCCTTGTTGTAGAAATGGCCCATCTCGTGCGCGAGTATAAAGGCGAGCTCATTCTCGGACTTAACCTCTTTAAGCAGGCCCGCGTAAACAGCCATATTCCCTCCGGGAAACGCGACAGCATTGACATCTTTGGAGTAAATCATGTGAACAGTAATGTCAAGCCTCTCCCCGGCGGGAAATTTGTTCATTGAATCCACAATCGCCTGCAGTTTAAGCTCAACTGCGTCCCTTTTCCCGTCTTCATACATTTTGAGAAACGGCATCGCGAGCGCCTTTTCGACCGAGCGCGGGATGTGCGGCACAGCCTTGTCAACCGCGAAGCCGAGCATAAGATAGATTATAAGAATGATGCCGAGTATACCGGCGCATAAGATAAGAAATTCAGCGCCCTGGTTTATTTTGGGAAGGTTAACGCTGTCATCCGCCTTTTTCGGCGTTATCTTCATTTTTTGAGTATTACTGCCGTGCCGTAAGCCACAACTTCAACACAGCCGGCAAGGCTATTGTTCTTATAATTAATGCCGATTGATGACGTTTCTATCCGCATATTAAGTATCAGGTCGCAGCCCACGCGTTTCGCGCGCTCCTTCAACCTTAATATCGCCTCGCGCCTGCCCCTGTCAACAAGAGTTTCATATGAACCGAGCCTGCCCCCGAATATTGTCTTTAATGACGCGAGGACGCGCTTGAAATAATCCTGCGCCACAACGCACTCGCCTATCACAAGGAATACCCTGTCAGCCCGGATATCTTCGGCCCCGCCGCCCCTTACAGTAAGGACAGGCAGGCCGGAAGTTTCCTCCTCTCTCTTTTTCAGGGATTTAAAGTGGAGGGCTTCCGCGGTTGAGCCGGCTGTAAAACCTACAAGAATGAGCATGACAAATACGGCTAATTCAATCAAATCGCCCATTATTCCGCCTTTACGGCCGTGCCGTAAACATAAAGCTCGGCAGCGCCCTGTGTTATTGAGGATGTGGAAAAACGCACATTTACAACGGCATTCGCGCCCATTTTTTCCGCCTGCTGCATCATTCTTTTCAGAGCCTCGTTGCGCGAGTCCTTCATAAGCTCTGTATAGCCCTTAAGCTCGCCGCCGATGATGTTTTTCAGCCCTGCCATAAGGTCCCGTCCGATGTGCTTCGCGCGCACCGTATTGCCGGATACAAGCCCGTAATGCTCCACAATCTTTTTGCCCGGTATGGTCTCCGTGTTTGTGAGTATCATATAATCCTCCTCCTGATTTTGATGATATTATATAACTAAATCCAATATAGTCAAATGATTATATTTTTCCTTTATTTTTCCCCTCTCTCCCTTTCATGGAGAGAGCCGGAGAGAGGGTTTCTGAAGTTTCCCTGTTGCTTCTATTGCTTCCGGGGAATACCGGGGCTTATACACCTTTAAAAACCTCTTTGTGCGTGTAAACCCTGCCTTTTGCAACGCCGGCTTCCGCGCGTTTAAGCGCAGCCATCAGTTTGGGATCGGACATAATCTCAAAAGTTTCGAGCAGTTCAGGCGTAATCATGACCGCAACCGGCCTGCCGTTCTTTGTAATTATGAGATTCTTTTCCTCTTTTTTTATAAGCTTAACCAGCGAAGGAAGCCGCCTTCTCACTTCTGAAACAGGAAGTATGAAATCCATGTTTTTTCACCTCTTTTGATTAAATACTTTTAAACACATTACACCGCATTAATCGTTGCATTTAAATTGTACATAATTATGTGCAATTTGTCACGTTGTTTTTTTTTGATGAATGCAGGAAAACACGCCATATGCCCGGATAGAATGAGTGGTATAAGGGCTTTATTTGTCAACAAATATCAATAACGCTGTATTTTATAAGTGTTTTTTTCAACAATGTTATCATCCTTCGATTAATCTACGGCTGACAGGTCATCCTGCAGTGAACTTTCCGTCTTCGCGTTATGCCGCTTCGACGAACAGGCCAGCTGCCGGGTGAGCCGGGCCTGCAATGTTCCCATCGCGGTACATTGGCGCGGTGTTGGCATGTTCTTCGGGCTTTACCTTACCCACATAGCGCCCCAGTCGAAATACTCGCCGCCGGACCCGCTGCCTGTCCAATAAGGTTTGTTTTGGGAGCCTCCTGCTCCGCCGCTGCCCCAGAAACTGCCTGACCAGCAGCTCCCGTACCACCAGGCTGTATTGTTTGCGGCATGCGAGCAGTTTCCCGACCCGTAAGCGTCATTGTCCATATCGCGCGTGGTAAGCCGCCTGCCATTGTGATAAGTATAGAGCCCGGGCGAAGCCGTGCCTTCCGTGTGTATCAGGATATTCTCGTTTGAAAGACTAATAGCAAAATGATCAGGAACATTCAGGCTGAATGTATAAGTTGACCTGTGGCTCAATGAAGCCGGGCCTGCGCCGGCCTCAACCCGCAGCACAGTACCCAGCTGGTTCCAGAATTTCACGCCTAAAAACATATCAAAAGCCGTGAGCCCGTCAAAAAGATCTCCGGTAATATTCTGCAGATTAACCACTTGATCCCAGTACGGCTGCGGAGGTGTTGCATGACTGCTATTTAGAAGTACGAGGGTCCAACCCCCGTTGTCATATGTCATATCGCAGTAAGTATCAAAAATATCCCCTCCTATTTCTATGGAATAGACCCCGTCGCCCGTGGCGCCCGAATACGCGTACGCAGGGTTTGACGGCCTTATATACTCCTCACAGGAGCAGGCGCGCGTATTGTCAGCCCATCGCCTTGTCTGCCCGGATTCCACAATCACAACAAGCGTCGGAGTCATTGTCGGCGTTATTGTCGGCGTTTCGGTCGGAGTGCCCGTGTTCGTAGCGGTCGCCGTTCCTGTTTCTGTTGAAGTGGCGGTATGCGTATCTTCAGGCGTGCCCGTGTGCGTGGCTGTCGGAGTGTCTGTCATTGTAAAAGTATTTCCCGGTGTTGCCGTATTAGCCGGCGCTGACGGCGCAGCGGGCTCTTTTTTGGTACAGGATGAAAAAACCAACATCAACAAAACGGATAAAACCACTATTTTTTCATTCAACACTCCCGATTAATTGAAATTTTTCTTATCCGCTTTCCTTCAGTATGTTTCGTAAGTATACTCTGTATATCCTGTAAGCACACCGCCGGTGTCGTAATCATCGGTTCGGGAAAGCAGGCCGCCGCTATAAGTGTAAAGCGAATAGCCCGTATGCGTTCCGCTGCCGTCGTAATTGTCAGCCCTTGAAATTGACCCTGAAGAATAAGTGTATAGAACATATACTGTAAGCGAATGTGCAGCGTCATAGCTGTTCATCCTTGAAAGGTCGCCTTCCGTATAAATATATTCAGTATATCCCGCATATGTTACTGACGGAAACATGGAATAATTATCTATCTGTTTCAGTTTGCCCCCGTCATAAACATATAAGCCGTATGACAGATGCGTCCCTCCCTCAAAGTAAAAATCAGACCTTGATATATCATCTCCTGAATATTCGTATTCGATATAAGCGGTGCGTTCCCCGGTATGGTCGAAAATATTTATCTGATTGTATAAATCATTGCTCCCCGCATATATATACGAACTTATTGAAAGTATGTCTCCTGACGCGTCTTTTGAATATGTTCTATCAAGTCTGCGCCTGTCCTCTATGGCTGTTGCCGTGGCTGTATGGGTATTTGTTGGTACCGGTTCAACTGTCTGTGTTTGCGTAGCGGTATAGGTATGTGTTACGGCCGGTTCTGCGGTTTGTGTTGCCGTGGCCGTATGGGTATTTGTTGGTACCGGTTCA
>DSBP01000078.1 GCA_011049465.1 bacterium
ACCGCTTTTCGCCCTTGTCTCCTTCAGCCATCCCTTCCATTTTCCCTTTTCGCCTTCTTTGTACTCCGCGGTAAAACATAAAATACCGGACTCGCTGTCCTCGCCTTCCCACCCAACCTCGAAATTTTCCGATGGTGAAAATTCGGGAAGAGGCTTGACCGATACCTCGGGCGGCGTGGTCTCTATCTGTATCCTGTAATGTGCGGCCTCCGCGCCCGTATTTCCCGCCCTGTCTTTTGTTATTACATGAAAATACCAGGTGCCGGCCTCAAGAGGTTCGGCAATTTTTATCACGTTTTCCTTGGAGAATCTCGCGGTCTTTCTGTCCGGCGCAGTATCCTTTTCGCGGTCAAGCTTGTAATAGTATCCCTCCACGCCTGACAGGTCCCTGTTCTGTTCGAGGACAAAGACAGGATGAATATCCGCGTAGTACCTGTCGGAATTGGGATGCGTCGTGGATATAATCTCAGGGGGTTCTGCCTTGAGGTCAATGTTTACTCCAAAGACCGCCGGTTCAGACCCTATGTTTCCGGCATTGTCCTCTCCTGATATATGAAAGTAATAGGTTCCTTCTTTATCAACATCTATTTCCATCTCCCTCTTGTCGGTTTGCTGTGCCATCTCTATCGGAAGCTTCATATATTTTTCCTTTGAAAAAACCCAGTGAAACACCTTTATCTTAGACAGATCCTGCGGAACCGTCCACCCCAATTTTACCGCAGAACCGCAATACCACTTCGTCTCATCAGGATGCGTGGATGAATGTATTTTGGGCTGGTCAACAACAGTATCTATCTTAATTTTGTAATGAGCCGCCTCCCACCCCGTATTTCCGGCATTATCCTTTGAGACAATATGAAAATACCAGACACCATCAGCAAGCAAAGGCAGTGTCATCTGATTTGCCGTTGTCCACTCTCCGGCCTCTTTTGTCGGAACCGTATTATGCTTCTGGTCGTATATGAAGTAATAACCCTCTATGCCGGAAATATCCTCAGGAGTTTCCCAGTGAAGCTCGGGTATGGGGTTATTGTGCCAGGCTTCCTGGTCAGCGTGCGTCTTTGACATTACCTTGGGCGGTTTCGCCGCCGTGTCAATGTTAAAACTGTAGTGGGAAGCCGACCTGCCTATGTTTCCCGCCCTGTCTTTTGCCGTCACATGAAGGAACCATTTCCCGTCCTTCAGGTCGCCCGAAAAAACAGTGTCTTTATCGGTCCACGTTGCCGTGTCTCCGGGAACGGTTTTTTCCTCGTTATCAATTATATAATAATAGCCCTCTATTCCCGACATGTCCTCGGGCGCCATAACCTTAAACTGCGCCTTTTTTATATTATACCATTTGTGCGTGTCCGGATGCGTCACGGATGAAATATTCGGGGGATACGCGACAGTGTCAATCCTGAACTTGAAATGAGACGCGTCTTTTGAGATGTTTCCTGCCGTATCCTTTGACCTCGCATGGATATACCACACCCCGTCAGGGCGCTCCGGAATCTCTATGTCGCTGGAGCGGGTGTAAACCCAGTCATGCTCGCGCGGCACCGTATCGGGCCTTGAGTCAACGCAGAAATAAAAACCCTCTATTCCGGACAAATCATGGGGCTTGGCCAGGTGTATCTCCACTATTTTCCCGTTATACCACGATTCCGGGTCAGGATGGGTGCGCGAAGAAATAAGCGGCGGTATCGCGTGCGTGTCAACATTAAACCTGAAGTGAGAAGCCTTTGTCCCTGTGTTGCCGGCCTTATCTTTTGTAACTATATGAAAATATTTGACCCCGTCCTCAACCGGCTCCAGCCTGACTTTTGTCTCCTCTGTGAAGATGCCGTTCTTTTCATTGGGCACAGTAACCGCAAGTTCATCCACGCAGTAATAGTATCCCTCAACACCCGACATGTCCTCAGGAGGAACCCAGGTGAATTCCGGCGTATTGCTGTCATACCAAGCCGCCTCATCGGCGTGCGTGGCTGATGTTACTTTTGGCGGGAGCGCCGACGTGTCAACCCTTATTGTAAAATGGGAGACGGACGGGCTTATATTTCCGGCCTTATCCTCTATCATAAAGTGCACGTACCACACCCCGTCCTCAAGCCCTTTTAATACAACGCCTTCGGCCGTGGAAGACTCGCATTTCGCCGGGCCGGGAATTGTCTCGGGGTTCCTGTCCGCCAGATAAAGGTATCTTTTTATCTCGGGATGCATTCCCCAGTGAATCCCCGCCTCATTGCTGTTGTACCATTTGTTTTGGTCAGGATGTGTTTTTGAGCTGATAACCGGCGTAATGGCGGCCATGGTGCTGAATTTATGATCCTCAACTATCCCCGAAAAACTCCCGATATCCGAATAGGTAAGTATCCTGAAGTGATACTCCGTAACCGCCTTTAAATTGTTCAGGGTTATCCTGTGGCTTGACGCCTTTTTTTCATTCATGATTGTATTTCCGTAACTGCTTGTGGTTCCGTATTCTATTATTGTTTTCGCCTCCCTGTCCGTCACCCATGATATGACGGCGCTGTGCGAAGTGATATCTGTTATCTGCACGTCAAACGCCCGCGGAGGCGGGGTGTTGCTTATGGTTGTCCTGAATATCCGCCCCTTGGGCGAAGAACCGAAATAAAGATACCCATTGAAGACAACAAGGGAGCGTATGTCCTCCTCGTCGGTCTGAAACGCCAGCTCCCATTGTTTTCCGTCAACGGATTTATAAATCCTGCCGTTGTTGCCGCTGCCCGCGTAAATACTGTTCGCGAAAACTCCAAATTTAAAAAAGTTCGCGTCCTTTTCCGAAAAGAAATTCTCCACCCAGTTTGTTCCGTCTTCGCTCATGAAAATCAGGCCGCCCGTCGCCTTGGCTGTCGCCGCGTAAAACCTGTTTTTATATACTATAAAATCATTTACAAAACTCTGGTTTGTATCAAACACTTTCTGCCAGTTGACCCCGTCAGAGGTGCGGTATATCATGCCGTTGGGGTATGTGCCCGCGTAAATATAATCGCGGTAAAGCCCAAAACATGTTATGGCAAGCTCCGGCGTGCTTAAAGATATGACCCAGTGCGTGCCGTTATAGCTGTATATTTTTCCCTCCGTGGAAGTGCCGGCAAAGAGCCTTCCCCTGAATGCCTCAAGGCAATGCACGCGCGCCTCGCCGCTGTTAAACGCAAGGCTCCAGTTGTTTCCGTCAAGGGTCTCATATATGCCGCCGTTGGCGTTTGTTCCCGCGTAAAGCTTGGGCGTGCCAAGGTCGTTAAAAGCCTTGAGGCAGTAAGCCTGCGGCGTGTAGTCCCCGAGGCTGTCCTCCTGAAAGTTTTTTGTGCTGCCCACGGGCGGGTTAAAATAGGGCGAGAATATATTTGAGACGCTGATATTTTCCCACGCGCCGATATCTCCTGTCGCGGTCCTTATCACGGCATCCTTGCTCGTAGAGGCGTAAAGGTGCCTGTTAAACTCCTCAAAATCATAAATAACAGGCATGGTGCTGTTTTCAAATACGGGGATAAAGGATTCCTTGGGGACATACCGCAGGAAAAGCGGTATCGCGGCCTTTATGTTTTTTATTACCTCACCGGTGCTCGCTCCGCTCACAACAAGTCCGGGAAGCTCCTTGCACTCGCCTATAAATTTACTCTCAAACTCCTTAATTACAACCTCAAAACCGACTACAAGCTCTTTCCTCTTCTCGCTCATTTTGCGTTTTTCTTCCCGTGTTTATTATTTTTAAGGCTCAGTATAAGCGCCGACTCGTCACAGTCCGGAAACTTCGGGCACGCGAAACAGTCCTTCCATATCTTCTGCGGCAGTTTTTTTTTCGGAATCTGCCTGAACCCGTATTTTTTGAAAAAATCAGGTATTTTCGTCAGCGAAAACACCTTTTTTGTGCCGACATTCCGCGCCTCTTTTATGGCGGCTTCAAGAAGTTTTTCGCCGTATCCTTTTCCCCTGTATTTTTTCTCTATGACAAATGAGCGTATCTCCGAGAGGTCGTCCCAGTAAACATGGACAGCTATTGTGCCCACGGGCCTGCCTTTATCCACGAGCACAAGATAGTCGCGTATCTGCGCGTATATATCGGCAATACTGCGCTTCAAGAGGTCCGCCTCAGCAGCGTATTTTTTAAGCACGCTCTGCAAAAAATAGGCATCC
>DSBP01000312.1 GCA_011049465.1 bacterium
GCAAAATATAATCTCCCACGACAAGCTTCAGTATTATATTAAGTACATAGCGGGCGCTGTTATCATAGGCGCGGGGGTTGCCACAGCCTACGGTTATATAAACGCGAAGCTGAGCGGGACGTGTGGCCATTGCCACGGACACGGCCACGGTGATGGCGGAAAGGAGCAGGAGTTAAACCCGTTTGTGGTCGCCTTTATGGCCGGCATGATGCCATGCCCTGTTACAAGCGTTATAATAATTACCTCGCTTGGTTTCGGGCTTGTTTGGCAGAGCCTGGTCTTTACCGCTGTGTTTGCCCTGGGAATGGGCATCGCAATACTGGCTATTGCGGCTGTCATATGGTTTTTAAGAGAGCGCGCGGGAAAGCTGAAGCTTGGAGGCTGCGGCGAAAATAACAGAAAACGTGCTGCCGGTTTTGAGCGCCCTTCTTTTTATTCTGATAGGCATTTATCTCATTGCTTCATGAGGTAAGAAGCGGCGGCTGTAAAAACAACTGTTTGAGATTACGGTTTTTGATAAAAAAACAGGACGAATTAAAATCGTTTGGAGAATGGATGGCGAAAAACAGGACAATAAAAACGGCCATAGCATTGTTGGTAATAACCCTCTTTGTGGGGTCGTGGGGGGGTGCTGTATCGTTCCACCGCGAATTTCACGGATTTGACGGGCATTGTCATAACGAACACAGCCGCGATGAGAGCGGCCATGAAAGTGATGATGGTTGCGAAATATGCGTTTTTATCCGCGAGTTTGTCACTACAGCCTGCGAATTTATCCATCCTGTTTCTAAAGCAACGTTTTTTACGGCGGGCACGCGTATGGCAGATGTCCGCACCATAGAAATACAAAGATACCATTCTTCACGGGCCCCTCCTTTAGCATCTCTTTTTCTGTGATTGGTTTCTTAAAAACTTAAAAAAGAGGTGTTTCTGTGAAAAAAACCTGTTTCGTTTTTATAGTTGCGCTGTTTTTTGTATCGGCGGTTTTCGGGCAGGCGGCCCACAAAACAACCGCGGCAAACGAGCTGCCCGCTATAAGCGTGGTCGGCGATATGACAGCCAAAGCGTCAAGCGATGAGGATGACGGAGAAGTTAACAAAGTTGATGTCAGGGCAATTGAGTTCGCGTTTCAGGGCTATCTGCTTCCTGATGTGCGGACGGACATAATTCTCGCCGCGCATAAACACGGCGATGAGTTTGAGATTGAGCTTGAGGAGGCAAATGTAACGTTTCTCAATCTCTTCAACACTTTTGGGCTGAAGGCGGGCCGCGTTTTGCCCGATATCGGAAAGATAAACAAGGTTCATCAGCATCATTGGGCATTTGTTGATGCTCCGCTTGTTCTTGAGAATTTCCTCGGGGATCACGGCCTGATGGGGGACGGGGTTTCTTTGTCGTGGCTCACGCCCCTTCCGTTTTTTCTTCAGGTTGAAGCGGGCGCGTACAGGATACCTGAGGAGCACGATCATGACGAAGAGGAAGGGTGCGGGCACATAGGCTTCAGCCTCGCTGATTACGCCTATACGCTGAAGCTGTGGGCGGGTTTTGAAATTGCCGCTGATACGGAGCTTGAAATAGGGCTCTCCGGCGTATCAGCCCGCGGTTCGCACTATGAGCACCACCTTGACAACGTAAAGCTGGCCGCAGCTGACCTGACGCTGAAATCCGTCTTCTCGGCATATCAAAAGATTATCTTCAGAAACGAGATTTTTTACCTAAAAAGGGAACTGCCCATAGGGATAATGGAAAACTACGGGATGTACAGCTATCTTGGTTTTGACATTGACAAGTATATCAACCTGGGCGCAAGGTATGACTGGTCAGAAAACGCGTATCCTAAAACAAGCTCGAAACATGATAAGGAGAGCAGGATAGCCGCTATTTTCACCTATTCCTTTTCTGAGGCGACGAAACTCAGGCTCCAGTATAACTATATTCCTGAAAGGGAGACGCACGAGGGGTATGTTCAGGTATTATTCGGCATAGGCCCCCATTCACACCCGCTTGAATAGGCGGAAAAAAAACAGGAGATGAAAAAATGAGAAGGATTATTTTGGCTGTGATGCTGTTTTGTCTTTTTGCTGTTTCGGCATCAGCGGCGCAGAGGCTGAATGTTGTGGCGTCAATGCCCGACCTCGCTGCAATTGCCGCTGAAATAGCGGGCAGCAGGGCTGTTGTTGAGAGTTTGTCAAGGGGCGATGTTGACCCGCATAGGATTGAGCCGCGGCCGTCAATGGTGATGAAGGTAAGGGCGGCGGATCTTGTCATGGTTATCGGCATGGATCTGGATATGTGGATGGACAGCCTTATTGACGCTGCGAGAAACTCAAAGGTCATAAGGGGCGCGCCGGGCTATCTTGATGTGTCGGCGCGCATTGACAAAATGGGCGTGCCCGAGGGCAGGGTTGACGGACGGCACGGACACATTCATGTTTACGGGAATCCCCATTACTGGAACTCGCCTGACGAAGGGCTGATAATGGCAGAGGATATATACAGGCGGCTTGCGGAGCTTTCGCCGGATGACGCGGAGTATTTCGCGGAGAATTATAAGGCGTTTGCGGCGGAACTGAAGAAGAAGACGGCTGAATGGAAGAAGAGGATGGAGCCTTACCGCGGCGCGCGTCTTGTTCTTTTTCACGACTCCTGGCCCTATTTCATGAGAAGCATGGGGCTTGAGACGGCATTTTTTATTGAACCGCAGCCGGGAATACCGCCGTCAGTCGCACATGTTGTCAGGGTAATTGAGCGTATGAAGAATGAAGGGTTAAAGGTGATAATTGCCGAGCCTTATCAGGATAAACGCACAATTAAAAGAATAGAGTCGGAAACAGGAGCAAAGGCGCTTGTGCTTCCGCCGTCTGTCGGAGGGGTTAAGGGCGTGGATACTTATATCGGGCTGATTGAGCATAATGTCAGCGTCATTGAGAAAGCCCTGGGAGGCGCAAAATGATGGAGTTTATGGCGGTCCCCTTTGTCGCGGCCGTAATCCTGACGGGAATACACGTGTATCTGGGCATGCATATTCTGCGAAGGGGAGTCATCTTTGTGGATCTTGCCATAGCGCAATTGGCGGCTTTTGGTACAATCATAGCGCTTGTGGCGGGTTTTTCAGCTCACGGCCCCGCAGGGTATTTTATCCCGCTTTTTTTCACATTTTTAGGCGCGGTAATTTTTACTGCCGCGGATTATTTCCGCAAACAGCTTAATCAGGAGGCGCTCATAGGAATTGTTTATGTGGCGGCTACAGCTGCCGCGGTTATTGCGCTTGTGGGCGCACCTGCTGAAGCGGATCAGATAAAGCATATGCTGGTGGGAAATATCCTGTTTGTCAGCGGTTTTGAAGTCCTGAAGATGGCGCTGATTTACCTGGCACTCGGGGTTTTTTATTTTATTTTCAGAAAAAAATTTGAGCTGCTGACAGAAAAGACAGAACTGCCGGGCGAGGGGGTGAAGAAATCGATGGTTTGGAACTTCCTTTTTTACGCCACTTTCGGGATTGTGGTGACTTCTTCCGTAAAGGTGGCCGGGGTTCTGCTTGTCTTTTCCTACCTTATAATTCCTGCTGTCTGCGCCTCTTTGCTGATAAAACCGGCATCGGGCAGGCTGATTCTGGGGTGGGTTTTCGGCATTGGAGCTTCAGTCGCGGGTTTCGCGGCCTCTGCTTTGCTTGATTTCCCGACAGGGGCCGCCATTGTCTGCGCGCTCAGCGGGTTGTTCGTCCTTGTTGTGATGTATAAAGCGGCAGGCAAATTAACAGTAACAGGGAAGGATGGAAGAAACTGAAAAGTGAAAGTTTAAAGCATAAGTTGTATTTGTTGAGGTGGGCCGGGGCAGGCAGCGGAGAAATTTCCCTGATTGCCATGGGCCTGATCATGTTAATTTTAAGATAGACCAATGCGCGCGGCTTGGCTTACGCACTATTATGGGCGGTTTTTTTCGGAAGGCTTGTAGATTGGAGCAGGGGCGAGGAGTTTCTTATACCTGATCTAAGCGGTAAATCAGGAAAATTTTCCGCTACCCGCCTCGTCCTGCGTCGGTTTGTGTTGGGGCAAAGGTTGTTTAGCGGCCTGTAAAAAAAAGCAAAAGTTAAGCCGTGCTTTGAGGTCTTAAATAAGAATAGGAATATGAA
>DSBP01000096.1 GCA_011049465.1 bacterium
AAAAAATAGAGCTGCGTATCCGGAATAAAAAAGGGGAAATTAAAAAAAGCGTGTATCGCGGTACCTGCAAGAGCAGCGGTAAAAATTCTCGGGAAAACACCCTTTTCCCGAAGGAGCCTTGCTCCGGAAACCCCGATAAATAAAATAAATAAAACCGCTGCCGGAATTCCCGATGAAGCTGCCATGTCAATATAATCATTATGCAGCCTGTCTGTCTCGTAATAACGCCCGCCTCCGGCGAACTTGTGATAGTTTGTCTTCACAGCACCGGCGCCCATGCCAAAAACCGGGTTTTCAGCAGCCATTTTTGCGCCGATTCCCCACATCTTTACCCTGCCGCTCAAATCCGCGCTTTTCATTGTAACCGCGTCAGCTATGCGCCCTGACAATCCCCCGGCAGCGCCGCTTGCGGTTATAACCAGCGCCGCGAGCACAAAAGCCGTAATATTTATCTTCAGCGCCTTTCTGAAAAAAAATTCCCTGAAAAACAGGACCAGCAGGCCGGCGGCGCAGCCCGCCGCTATGAGGGAGCTTCTGGTCTGGCTTAATATCAGGGCCGTAATCAGAAAATAAAAAACCGCAGTCCCTGTTTTCACCCTGCCGAGCCCTGCCGCAATATAAAATCCCGCGGGTATCATAATAACAAGAAACCCGCCTAAGAAATCGGGGTTCCCGAGCGAAGAAAAAGCCCTGCCGGAGAAGTCAGAGGCCCACCCCTCAAGGTCAAGCTTAAAAGCCTGCATTACCGAGTAAGCGGCAACCAGGACAGCGGAGGCAGCCGCCGATAAAATAAGCTTTTCCCTGTAACTGCCCGCGGCCCTGTATTTGATATAGAAATAGGCTGTTATCACAGCGGCCCATGACGCAAGCCCGGACAGGACGTCAAAAAATGAAACCCCGTTAAAAAAACCCGCCGCGTAAAAAAACAGAAACCCCAATATAAGGTAATCATATTTTTCCGGTTTTATGCCCTTTAAAAACACAACAAGCGGCAGAATACCGGGCAAAACCGCGAGTTTCGGCAGATAATAGGCCTCTTCGCAGCGCTGCAAAAAAACAAGGGGAAGCACAAATACCGCGAATAAAAGATAGAGCCTGAAAAACCGTTCAAACCCCGCCACGTGTTCTTTTCCTCAGCATCTTCGCGATCCCGGAAAAATCATCGGGCAGCCCCGCCTCTATCAGCATTTTCTTTCCGGTAACCGGATGGTCAAACTCAAGGCTCGCCGCGTGAAGCATCTGCCTTTTCAGGATATCCGGGTGGCTTTTTCTGTCATAACCCAGGTACTCGAGAAGGGCATAGTCCTTATTCTTGTCCCCGTAGAACGGGTCGCCTATTATTTCATGCTTTAGAAACTTCATGTGCACCCTTATCTGGTGCGTCCTTCCGGTAAGAATCCTCACCTTCAGCAGTGCGGAGTTCCAGAAGTTCTCAACAGGCTCAAAAATAGTCTGGGCATCTTTTCCAAAATCCCCGGAAGCGCTGAAGCGCCTCCTGTTTCGGGCATCCCGCGAAATCATCGTGCTTAAGAAACCCTCTTTTTCCACCATGCCGTGGACAAGGCAGTTGTAATACTTTACTATCTCCCTATCCTTGAACATGCGCCTTAACGCGGTAAAGGAAGCGCTGTTTTTGGCCACAATCATGACGCCTGTTGTGTCCTTGTCAAGGCGGTGCACAATCCCCAGCCTGTCCTCGTGCCCGGGAAAATCCTCTTTTTTTATGTATCCGCCCAGAAGGGCGTTCAGCAGCGTATCCTCATAATGCCCGGGCGCAGGGTGGGATACCAGCCCCGCCTGTTTATTGACCGCGAGCATGTGCCCGTCCTCATATATGATATCAAGCGGGATATCGGGGCGGGAGGTTTTTCTGTCCTGCGGGAAATCCTCCACATACTCGACAAGCATGCCGGGCCTTACTTTCACATGGTAGGATTTTGCCGGCGTTCCGCCTATAAATACATTCTTTGCGTCAATCAGCTTCTGCGCCTGCCCCCTTGTCAGCCCCGCGTTATCCTTCAGTATTATGTCTATTCTTTCCGGGCCCGGCAGCCCGCTCTTAAATGATTTTTTTTGTTTTTCCATTTTTTCTGTTCACCCATGCTGTTCCCGCGGCACCCGTCACGAAGAGAGCTATGCTGATCAGCATCGGAATGGAAAAATTCTCCGTTATCATCCCTCTTTCGTAATCACCCCTGAAATGCTCAATTACGAACCTGATAATTCCGTAATTGGCGAGATACATCCATAGAACCGTGCCTTTTTTCAGCCCTGAAAACCTGAGCAGGATTATGAGTATCAGGAAATTCACGAAATTTGCGGCTGACTCGTAGAGCTGCACGGGCAGGTGCGGCAGGTTGTCGCCTACAGCCGGAAAAACAACACCACAGGCCTCGTCAACTTTTCCGTAACAGCATCCGGCGAAATAGCAGCCTATGCGCGCTATGGAATGGCCCAGCGCCGCGAAGGGCGCGAAAGTGTCAAGGTAAGCAAGAACATCCAGTTTTTTTACCTTAAGGTAGGCAAAGCTTCCCGCGACCGCGGCTATGAGCCCGCCGTGAAATATGAGCCCGCCTTCCCACACTTTTACAATATCAAGCGGATGGCGCAGGAAATGGGCGTGCATTTCCAGCACATAAAGCAGCCTGGCGCCTAAAATGGCGCAGATAATTATCACCAGCCCCAGGTCAAATATGTATTCTTTGTTTAGCCCCCTCTTTTGCGCTGTCCAGGCGGCAAGGTATATTCCGGCAAGAAACGCGATTGCCGTTATAAACCCGTAGGTCTGTATCTCGAGCGGGCCGAGCTTAAAAAGCACAGGATACACAGCTACACCTCCTTTTGCGTTATAACGTAAATAATCATAAGCCCCACGCCTGTTGTCACAGCCATGTCCGCCGCATTAAAAAGGGGCCATGTAAAGCCTTTGTAACCCACCTCGATAAAATCAGTCACCAGCCCTGTCGCTACCCTGTCTATAAGGTTTCCTATTGCCCCGCCCAGTATAAGCCCGCAGGATGTATTAAACAGAAAATTTTTCTGTTTATTGACCGACCAGTATACTATGACGCCTATTGAGGCAAGCGTCACAAGCGCGGCAAGTATCCACCTGCCCGCGCCAAGGCCCTGGCCCGAGAAAAGCCCGAAGACCACTCCCGGATTTTCTATGTGCGTTATGTAAAGAAGCCCGTCTATCACGGGAAAGGAGCTGTAAAGTTCCATGTTTGCCTTCACAATATATTTGGTAAAGCGGTCAAGCGCCAGTGCAAATACCGCAAAAGACAGGAATACAGGCATTATTCAGCTCCTGCCTGCGGCTGTTTTCCCGCGGTAATAACGCACAAAAAACCGTGCACTGCCCCGCTCTTATCCCTTACCCTTGACGTGTTTACGATAAACTCCCTGTTTTTCCCGTCAGCCTCAATCTGCACAACCCTGTCAAATGATTCCTGATTTTTAAGAATGAGTTCACCTATTATTTTAACCATATATCCGAGAGGCTGCGCTTCCTTGTAATTGTAATTCATTATCCTTCCGCGCCGCACGCCGAATATAGCCTCGCACCTTCCGTTAAAATGCCTTATGACGCCGTAATTGTCAATTACAATAATACCCATCCTGAAAGAATCGTATGTGTTCTCCATGTAAGACATTAAAAACTCGTTTTCCCTGCCCATATCCTTGACCCTGCCGCTCAGCTCCCTGTTCGCGCTCTTAAGGGCATTGCTTTCCCTCAGCTCCTCTTCCGAGCGTTCGGCAAGGTAGCTGCCGTAAACCGCCACAATGAACAAAAACGGTATGTTAAGAAGGATATCGCTCTGCCTGACAATGTCAAAATCGCCTCCGGCAGTCATGTGTTTGATGTAAAAATAGAGCACATTTATCACCAGCGCTATCAGAAAACTCAGTGCCATGTTTTTGCTCAACGCGCACATAAACAGCGTGATGAAGATTGCCATGAAAAATATGAAATCAAGATAAGCCAGCCAGTAGGCGCCCAGGGATATAAAAATAATATCCAGTATAAAAACAAGATAATAAAGGGCCATTCCTTCATAATGCTTTTCCGGAAGCGCGATGAATACAAAATTCGAAATTATTAAAATTATAATGTATACAAGTATAT
>DSBP01000289.1 GCA_011049465.1 bacterium
GACTTTCTTATATGAAGCTTTACCATCCAATAGGCAGATATCCCGACAAAATAGGCATACCGCCGCCGGGTGTTATAAATGACGGATTAACGCCGGACACATTGTTTCCCGGCGGAGACCCGAGTTTTTTTCTGGGGACGGGAACATATGAAAATTGGTACGGGGACCTGACAGCAGCAGAACAGGCTTTTCTCGCGGAAAAATACCGTGAATTCATAAACAGGCGTTTTCAGGAAAATCAGGTTCTGCTGACATACGCTACGCCGCTGACAGGAGATAAGAGCTTTATGTTCGGCCTGAATGTCAAATACCAGTTTACGGACTATGAGACCAAAGATTTCTTTGAACAGTATTTCAAGGGAGATGAGTATGACGCGTGGGCATGGGCGCTCGACGTCGGGTTCATGTATAAGCTGAGAATAATCGAATTTCTTAAGGATTTTAATATCTCCATAATGCTCAGGGATGTCTCCGGCAGGATGAAAAGATACAAGACGGGCCAGGAAGAACAGCTTTATTTTACGTCCACGCTGGGTATGTCCATGAGGACAACAGAACTCATACAAAGGGAGATTACAAGCTTCTCGATAGACTGGAACGCTGTTAATGACCCCAAGGTCTTTAAGGCTGAGAAGAACCGCCTCAGGTTTGGTTTTGAGCAGTGGTTCCTTGACAGCCATTTTGCTTTAAGGGGCGGGCTCGTTAATTTTATGTATCCCGGGCCGTGGAGGCTCTCCCTTGGAGCGTCAGCGCGGTACTGGCTCGGAATAGATTATGCATATGTGATTGGAGTGCCTTTTGGCGAACAGGCGGAACACGAGGCGGACAGCCACTGGGTCTCGGTTTACTGGATGTGGGGAAAAGTGGAGAGAAAACTCCCGACGCCCGATGTCTTCGCGGCTGTTGAGCCCATATCATTCGCGCCGAGAAACGGCGAGACCGCGCTTTTTAAGTTAAACGCGACGTCGCAGGCGGGAATAGACAGGTGGGCGCTTAACATTCTTGACAAAAACAACAACCTTGTTAAGACATATGTTGACGTGGGCGCGCCGCCGTCCCAGATTGTGTGGAACGGAACGGACAGCAAATACCAGTTATTGACTGACGGCGAGTACACTTTTATATTTGAGGCAGTCGACAAACTCGGCAGCACCTCGTCAACCCCGGTGCAGACCATAAAGATATTCACGCCGGTTCTCGAGACTTATGACCAGCGGGCACTTGACCAGTTAAAGGCGCTTTTGAATCAGATTAAGGAACGGGATGTACGCGAGGATGACGCTGAGGCCGCTCTCGCAAGGCAGCAGATTGAGGATTTAAAGGCAAAGAAGGCCGGGCCCGAGAGGCCTCCTGTGCCTGCGCCGGCTCCTGAGCCTGATTACAGGACATGGGCGGATATTTTCGGGACAACTCCGGCTGCGGCTGCCGACGCCTCAAGTATTCTCGGATTTCCGAATATTGACTCGGGAGCCATAAGGGCGGCATACATAGAGACAGCGGATGACGGCACACGGTCGTTTAACATGGAGTATATGACAGCCAATACAATGCCAAGATATGTTATGATGGAGATGGCAATGATGGTAAGGTCTGTTGCCGAGAGCCTCGGCTACTCGGTCTCACAGGTCGGAATAAACGCTCTTTACGGCGAAAACAATGCCCTGAATCTTGTGGTTCCCGCGGCTTCTGCGCAGAACTACTCAAGAGGAATAATATCGGCCGAGCAGATGCTCAGAGGGGCGAGCGTCACGCTTAACGGCGAGGCCATATATCCCAATTTTTAAAGGTTGGTGAGACATGAAAAAAAGAATAATTATCAGCGCTGTGGTTTTGGTCCTGTCAGTATCGGCGGCTTTTGCGGGCGCGTTTGATAAGGGAGGCGTGCTTGGAATAGGAGCCAGGGCGCTTGGAATGGGGCATGCTTTTACGGCTGTGGCTGATGACGGAAGCGCGGTTTACTGGAATACCGCGGGGCTGACCCAGCTTGAGCGGTCAGAGCTGAACCTGTTTATAGGGCCGCTTTTAAACGGCAAGGAGTATTACACATACCTGTCTTTTGGGTCGCCGTTTTTCCAGGACACGGCATGGCAGTTATCCGTAATATCCCTTATACACAATGACAAGAACAACACAAAGGAATTTACTGTCATAGGAAGTTTCGCGTCCGCGCTTAACCTGGAGAGGACGTTCTCGGCCGGTGTCAATATCAAGTACCTTAATTACAACTCAACAGCTTCATATACAACCGCGTCGGGCCAGACACTTCACGGCATAGCGAACGGGCTCGGGCTTGATTTGGGAATGCTTTACCAGATACCGCTGCCCCAGTTCGGCAAAAAGATAAACCTCGGGTTTTTTATACAGGATGTTGACACAAACCTTCAGTGGGAAGGCGGTTTGACTGACGAGCCCATACCTACGGCCATACGTTTTGGGTCGGCGTATTATATAGAAGACAACCTGCTTGTTACGGCTGATATGGCTTTTTTCTCTGACCTTAATATTGCAGGAAAGCCTCTTGCGACGCCGCTGTATGACGCGGCAGGCAATACCATAACATCCCTTACGCCGGAAGACATGAGGCTGCACGTGGGTGTTGAGGGGTGGTTCTTCAGGAACAAGCTGGGGCTCAGGGGCGGATATACCATATTCGCGACAATGCCCGGAAGATTCACGGGCGGTGTTTCATATAAGGAAGATACATGGGAAGTTTCATACGCGTATATAGGGCACGCTGAGCACCTTGGCGACTCACACAGGTTTTCTGTGGCGCTTAGGTTTGGGCAGCCGCGCGACCAGGTCCGCGCTGTAAGCGTCATCAGGCCGCCCAAGGGGCTGCAGTCATATCCGGCAAACAGGGCGATAAACCTGACGTGGGAACCGAATACCGACCCGAATGTCACCGGTTACGCGGTTTATATGAGCAGGTCGCCGGGTTCAAGGTATATTCCAGTGGCAAAAAGGATCAAGGAAAACTTTGTGACAATAGACGGGCTGACAAACGGCACAAGGTATTATTTTGTCGTGACCGCCATAAACAATACATATCCGCCGATAGAGAGTGTTTATTCAAATGAAACATCTGTGGTGCCCGCGCCTGTTGTGCCCGGAACGCCCGAGATATTCCCTGTGGCAAGGACACAGGAGACGGAAAAGAACGGGGCAATACCTGTTAACTGGGGCAGGATGCCGCCGGCCAACATGGCGGGATACAATGTGTATGTCTCGGAGACATCGGGAAGGGGTTATGTAAAGGTAAATCCGGCCCCCATAAGTGACACGGGATATGTTATAAAAGGGCTGGAGGTGGGTAAAAAGTATTTCTATGTGCTCACCTCGGTCACAAAGGACACGCCTCCGATTGAGTCAAAATTCTCAAGGGAGTTCAGCGAGATAGCCAAGCCCGAAGGTACAGTCGGCCGTTAAAGCGGCTAAAATAACAGGAGAAAAACATGATAAGCGGATTATACACGGCAGCATCAGGCCTTATTGCCCAGACAGAACAGCAGGACGTCATAGCGAATAATCTGGCTAATGTAAATACCACGGGATATAAAAAGGACAGGGCACTTTATGTGCCTTTTCCCACTGTATTTCTTAACAGGATAAACGACGAAAAAATACCTGTTCCGGGAGGAATGGCTGACGCGGTGTCGCCCATTGGTTATATGGGAATGGGAGTACAGCTTCGTGTTGACGGAATCAGGCCGGACATAACCACAGAGGGGTCGTTTGTAAAGACCGAAAACAGCCTGGACGCAGCGATTAAAGGCAATGGCATGTTTATGGTTATGACGCCTTCGGGAATCAAATACACGCGGGATGGAAATTTTACCGTAAACGCCGAGAATATACTGGTAACCAAAAACGGACACCCGGTAATGGGGCACAGGGGCGAGATAATTATTGACGGGGACGAGATTTTCATAGACGAGTCGGGCTCCATTTACATAAACAAAACAGAGACAGATACATTCAGGATAGCGTTGTTTGAGAATGACACCCCTTTAAGAAAACAGGGCGATAATCTGTTTTATGTCCTGGACGGAGGGGTGCTTCCCGAGGCTGAGGAAGATGACAGGTCAGTGAGGGTTATTCAGGGATACC
>DSBP01000197.1 GCA_011049465.1 bacterium
ATTATTCACGATGGCGGCTGTATTGTCCACTGGAAGTTTACGGCAGACGAGGTTAAAAGGGCAAAAGAAGCGCATCCTGACGCCCTTGTTATCTCACATCCCGAGTGCAACCCGGATGTTCTTGAAGTGTCGGACGAGATTGCCTCAACGTCGGGCATGATAAAGATAGCGAAAGCAAGCCCTGCGAAGAAGTTTATCATAGGCACAGAAGAGGGGCATCTGCACAGGCTGAAAAAAGAGAGGCCTGACGCGGAGTTCTTCTCAATCGGCAGCGCCAAAATATGCGTCAATATGAAGAAGACAAGGCTTGAGGATGTTTACAGGGCGCTTGAGACGGGAAAGCACGAGATTACGCTCGACAAAGACACGATAGAAAAAGCACGCCTGCCTATTGAGCGCATGGTATCGCTTTAAAGGCGGCGATGCTTGAAAAGGGCCCTTGTAGGGATGAGCGGCGGCATTGACTCAACCGCTGCCGCGGCATTGCTGAAGAAAAAGGGATGGGACATAGCAGGAATTACTTTCTCGCTCTGGGACGGGGCATCGCGCTGCTGTAATTATGACGATATCATGGACGCGAAACGCGCCTGTGTGATTCTCGGAATCAGGCATTATACGGTAAATTTAAAACCGCTCTTTAAAAAAAAGGTTGTTGATTATTTTATTGACGCCTATATAAGCGGAAAAACTCCGAATCCGTGCGTTGTGTGCAACGCGGAGGCCAAGTTCGCGGGGTTGATAAAAAAGGCGGATGAGGCGGGTTTTGATTATGTGGCTACGGGCCATTACGCGCGCATCAGCCGGATAAAAGGCGGTTTTACCTTGAAAAAAGCCGCTGATAAAAACAAGAGCCAGGAGTATTTTCTGGCAAGGCTCGGCAATAAAACGCTGGCGAGGGCTGTCTTTCCGCTTGGCGGGGTTAAAAAGAGCGAAGCAAAGAAGATATCGGTAAAATGCGGAATTAACCCTGACAAGAAAGAGAGCCAGGAAGCCTGTTTTCTGCGCGAAGGAGAGTCCCCGTATGATTTCATTCAGAGGGTGAGGCCGCAGAAAAAAACCGGCAACGCGGTTCTTTATACAACAGAAGGCAAAAAAATCGCGGAACTCGGCTCGCCGTATTACAGGTACACGGTTGGCCAGCGGAAAGGGCTGGGCATAGGCGGAGGAAAACCCCTTTATGTGGCTGCTGTTGACGCCGGGGCCGGAAAGGTTTTGGCGGGCGGAATTGAAGAAATCCACAGGAAGAGGTTCCGCGTGTCAAATCTGAATATGTACGTAGACAAAGGCAAGAGCGGCCGGTTCAGCGCTGATGTTAAGATACGGTACAGGCATGCGGGAGCAAAAGCGCGTGTGATTACCGGAGCAGGGGCTGCCGCAGAGGTTGTCTTTGAAAAGCCCCAATTTGCCGTGGCGCCGGGACAGCTCGCGGTATTTTATGATAAAGATACTGTCATAGGCTCAGGTTTTATAGAGTGAAATTTTTTTAAAACGAGGAAAGAGGGCGATATGAGCGAAGGAAAAAAAATCAGGGAAATTCTTGAAAAGACAAAGACAATAGCTGTTGTGGGGCTCTCTCCGAAAACTCACAGGACATCGCACTATGTCTCCGGGTACCTGCAGGAGAACGGCTATAAAATCATCCCGGTATATCCGCGCGAGGAAAAAATACTGGGAGAAAAAGTTTACAGGCATGTAGCGGACATAAAGGAAAAGGTTGAAATGGTGCTCATCTTCAGAAGATCAGAAGAGGTTTTGGCGGTTGTAAAGGACGCGCTGAAGATAAAACCTTTGTATATCTGGATGCAGGAAGGCATCATAAACAAGGAAGCCGAGAAGCTGGCAGTATCAAAAGGCGTTGCGGTTGTAATGGACAGATGCATGTTTAAGGAACACAAAAAGATTTAGTTGAAGCGGCGGCATTGCCCGCGGAGGTGCGTGTGGACGCTGATAAAAAACAACGTAGAAAAATAAGGGCGCTGAAAAAAAAATCAGACAAGCATATTCTGGAATACATACTCAAAATCAGCGAAGACGTGCACAACATCACCGATATTGACATTCTGCTTGACAAGCTGTTATATGAAGTGAGGAAGTTTACAAACGCCGAGGGCGGCACCATATTTCTGGCTGATGAAGGGAGCCTTAAGATACGCTATACTCAAAACGACACGCTTTTTAAGGACGCTTCCATGAAATACAAGTACCTGGGGCAGGAAATACCCGTCAGCAATGACTCAATAGCGGGCTGCGCCGCTAAAACCGGAAAACTCTCCGTGTTTAAGGATGTTTACCACAGAGGAAAAAGCTGTAAGTGCGGTTTTAACAGGCAGTTTGATTTATCGGCAAATTACAGGACAAAGTCGGTTCTCGCTGTGCCGCTGAAGACCGTAAGGAATAAGGTTATAGGGGTAATACAGCTTGTGAATGCGAAGGATGAAAAGGACGCGATAATTTCCTTCTCAGGAAAGGACCAGCTTTTTGTCTCTTATTTCGGAAATGACGCGGCTGTTGCCATAGAAAAAGCAACGGCGACAAGGGAAATGATTATGAGAATGCTCAGGATGGTTGAGTTCCGCGACCCCAAGGAAACAGGCGGGCACGTAAACAGGATGGGCGCTTATGCGGTTGAGATTTATGACAGGTGGGCGGTTAAGCGGGGGTTCCCGCAGGAGCTGATAAGAAGGTTTAAGGACAAATACAGGATAGCGGCCATGCTTCACGACGCGGGCAAAGTCGGGGTCTCGGATAAAATTCTGAAGAAACCCGGAAAACTTGACGATGATGAATATAAAATAATGAAGATGCACACTGTGCTGGGCTACAGGCTCTTTGCCAATACAAATTCGGAGATTGACGCCATGGCGGCTGAAGTGGCTCTGCACCATCACGAGAGGTGGGACGGCAACGGATATCCCGGAAAACAGGATGATTTGTTCGGGATAAGCGTTGTGGAGCCGTGCAGGGGAAAAGAGGAGATAGAAATACCGGTTACAGGAAGAATAGTGGCTGTGGCGGATGTGTATGACGCCCTTATTTCAAAGAGGATATACAAGGACAGTTGGCCCGAGGAAAAGGTTCTTGAGTTTATTAAAGAAAATGCGGGGAAACATTTTGACCCTGAGGTAGTGGAGGCATTTTTTGACATATATGATGTCATAAAGGCAATAAGGGAAAAGTTTGTTGAGGAGCCGTCAACAATGGAAGCGCCGCCAAAGCAGGCCGAAAATTGAACAGAGTAATACAGGATGTAAAGAGTATTTACAGCCAAAAAAAACGTATAATAGAAGAAAAACTCAAGGGGTTCAGGGATATATGGGAACAGGGACGGCAAAATGATATTCTGCATGAGCTCATTTTCTGCATCTTTACACCTCAGTCAAAGGCGGTAAACTGCTGGGCGTGCGTGGAAAAAATGATAAAAGAAAATCTTGTGCTGTGCTCAACCCCTGCTTCGCTGCTGTGCCTGAAGGAGATAAACGGCGTCAGGTTTAAGAACAAGAAGGCTGTATATGCGTGCATGGCGAGGGACAAGTTCGTTAAAAATAAAAAAATAACAATCATGGAAACGATTAAAGCCGAAGGCGGGCCAAAAGAGATGCGCGGGTGGCTGGTAAAAAATATCAAGGGGTATGGGTATAAGGAAGCGAGCCATTTTCTGAGGAACATAGGGCTGGGAAAGGATATAGCCATTCTCGACAGGCACATACTGAAAAACCTTGTTAAGATGGGTGTAATACGGCGCGTTCCTGAGAGCCTTTCACCCGTGAAGTATCTTGAAATAGAGGAAAAGATGAGGGTTTTTTCCGAAAAAACAAGGGTTCCCATGGACGCGCTTGACCTTATTCTGTGGTACAGGGAAGCGGGGCATTTTTTTAAATAAGCGGGCTACCCACCCCGGCCTGCGTCAGCGTGTGTTAAGGCAATGGCTGTTCGGCAACCTGCAAAATCAGTAACCCGTCAGTTATGAGATACAACCGGACATTTGTAGGACGGGGCGGGTAGCGGAAAATTTTTCCGAGAACCTCGGGCGCAGCCGCATTGTTCACTATTCAAGTTTGTCCCCAACATAAAA
>DSBP01000219.1 GCA_011049465.1 bacterium
GCATATTGCTTATCCTTACAAATATCTCCGTCAGCGGCCTGATTATGGTATAGATGATTACCACAGGGCCCACCACCATAAGCCCGAGCTTTTCGGTGCGGTGAATGGCAAAAACCTTGGGCGTTATTTCGCCGAAAATTATCACAATGATTGTTATCACGACAGCCACTGCGGCGGCTGTTCCGGCCGCGCTTAGATTAAGAACAGCGGCTATCCTGATGGAAAAAAAGGCGCCTATGGTAGAGGCGCTTATCGCCATTATATTGTTGACAATGAGTATCGTCGCAATTAACTTATTGGGGTCCTTGAGCCAGACTTTCAGGTATTTTGCCGCAGAATGTTTGTTTCTTATGTATGAACTTATCTTTATCCTGCTCATGCCTACAAGGGCAGTCTCAGATACAGAACAAAGCCCTGATATAAAAAGCAGCACAAAAAGAGCAACCACCTGCAGCTGCATTATTGCGTCCATTCAAATCCTCCTCGTTCGCGTTCGCGCATACCGGAGCGGGTTTTCATTCAGCGTTCCCCGCCTCAGCCGGCGCGTTTTTAAAATATCTCATGTACTTCGCGGCTTTACTCTTCATTTTCCGTTCATCGCGGCTGTTCGTGTGGACGTACCCGAGCGAGTGAAGCACTCCGTGTATCACAAGCCTCGACACCTCCTCAAAAACCGGCACCCCGAATTCCCGCGCGTTCCGCTTCGCCGTATCAACAGATATGTATATGTCCCCGCCCTTGCCGCTGTTCTGAAAAGTTATGACATCCGTGGCCCTGTTTTTCCCTCTGTATTCGCTGTTCATTCTTTTTATGAAACCATCCCCGACAAATACAATATTAAGCCCGCTTCTTTCAGCCCCCTCGCTCTTCAGTATTCCTGCCGCGCAGCGCCTCACATCATAAGGCAGTTTTATCCTTTTCTTATAAAACACCCCGATATTTGCCTCCCCGGCCCGTATCCGCGCCTCAGCTTTTTTCATATTTTTCATACGCCTCAAGTATTTTCTTCACAATCGCCGCCCGCGAGACATCCTCAGCCGAGAATGATACAAAAGCCATTCCCTCATCCCCGCGGCTCTTTCCGAAAATCTCTTCGGCGTGTATGAGCCCGGATTTCTTTCCCGCAGGAAGGTCTATCTGGGTTATGTCGCCTGTTATGACCATCTTTGAGCCCGCCCCTATTCTCGTGAGGAACATCTTCATCTGGTCAATGGTGGTATTCTGCGCCTCGTCAAGTATAACAAAGGCATTGCCGAGGGTTCTTCCCCTCATATACGCAAGCGGGGCTATCTCAATTATCTCGTTTTGCAGCAGTTCCCGGAATATCCTGGGCTCTATCATGTCATAAATGGCGTCATAAAAGGGCCTGAGGTAAGGGTCTATCTTCTCCTTCATGTCTCCCGGAAGAAAACCCAGATTCTCGCCCGCCTCAACAATCGGCCGCACGAGCACTATCCTGTCCACCTTTTTTTCCCTTAAAAAATAAAGGCCCGCGGCTGTTGCAAGATAAGTCTTGCCTGTCCCCGCGGGCCCTATAGCGAATACAATCTGATTGTCAAATATCTTTTTTAAATAATCTCTCTGGTTCGGTGTCTTTGGCCTCACATAGTCGCGCCCGGACGACACAAACAAACTGCCGTCATCAAGCACGCCGCTGTCATTTTTCTTCTCCGGTTTTTTTCCAAAGCGGGCCTCTTCAATAACGCCCTCAATATCCACGACTGACAGCAGCATTCCCTTTTCAACGCGTTTTTTCAGGCCCGCTATCGCCTTTTCGGCGAAATCCGAATCGCGCTTTGTTCCCTTTATCACTATTTTATTCTCTTTGCCGATAATGGTCACATTAAAGGCGCGTTCAAGCAGCCTTAAATTTTCATCAGCTATGCCGTAAAGCCTCAGGACAGCTTCATTGCCAAGATCAATGTGTATTCTTTTCTTGACTTCTGCCAACTATTCTCCTTAAGTTCCGCTTTCGCGTTGATTAATACTTGAGCGGAAGCGTTTTTCTCGGAGCTGAACGCGGCACATAAGGCGGCGTGTCTTTTGCTTTCTGAACAGCGTCCGCTACTTCTGCCCTTGTGAAATCTTTTCTTACGTCAAACTGCTGCCCAATCTCAATCCAGTCAGGGTCCTGTATCTGGTCCCTGTTTGCCCTGAAAAGAAGCGGCCACTGAAAAGAATCGCCGTAAATACCGGATTTTCCCGAGATGTCCCACAGCGTGTCTCCCTTTCTTACAACATACCTCATTGCTGCAGACGCTGTTGTCTCCTCTACCTGGCCGATACCTTCATCAACCGGCTGAGCCTCCGGCTGCACGGTCTTACGGGCCGCGCATCCCGTGCTTACTACAAGTGCTGCTACTACAAAAACCACAAGCAAGAACCTTAAACTCCTCATAAGCACATCCTCCTTCATTTTTTTAAAAATTTTTACTTACCTGCAGGCCGATATTATACGGCCTAATTGACGGTAAATCAAGATTAATCGAACTCTTTTTCTGTTCAACAGCCCTCTTTTGCCGCACCTCCATGTGATAAGAGAGATGAAAAAAACTGTATATAAAACCTATTGAACCGCCGATTATCGCGCCCCAGCCCGCGCCTACAGCCAGAACCTCGGGCTGTTTGCTCTGCCCGTCAAAAAAAGACGGCAGCGAAAAAGCCGTGCCGAGGCCCGCGCCTCCGGCCGCTCCAATCAGCGTGTCAAAACCTATTATGGCCGCGATATCGCCCGCAAAAACCGGCGCCGCGAACAAAGAGACAATAGCCACTATGATAACTATTTTTTTTATCCTCATTTAAAACCTCTTTTCATATACAAGTACCGCTCTATCCGCGGTTCCCCGGATATTAAAAGCATGCCCGGAAGCTCTGCTGCGAAGCTCCTCAGGAAGCATCATTTCAACAAAAGCAAGAATAAAACCGAGCGAGCTTCCTATGGCAGCTCCGTAGCCTATTCCCTCAGATACATTTTCAAGGTCCTTTGTCCTTCCATATGATATTGCCCCTCCTGCCGCGCCGAAAACCGAGCCGATAAACAGACCGCCCAGAAGGTTGTATCCAAAATCATTGGACGCGGAATAACGCTGTGTATTTGCCTGGATAATCGAGAGGATGGCGCCAAGGCCCGCGCCTACTGAACTGCCGATAATAGCCCCCGTAGTAAGCGAATTCACATCCCTGTTCATTGACTGAGAATATCCGATAAGGCCGCATGCCGCGCCTATCATTCCGCCCTCTATGATGCCGCCTGTGATGTTAAGAGCCGCAAGTGTCTGTATATATGCCGATTCCCTGACGCCCGATGTAACGGGCTCCTCTTTTTTTGCCCCTCTTTTAATCGTTATTTCTTTTTCAACGGGCGTGCCCTTTTTACCGGATTTTTCTATTTCGTCCATCTTGCGGCGCACCTCATCGTCTATCCTTGTAGCCGTGGCAGAATAAACATATCCCGCTGATACAGCCATTATAACCGCAAAAATCAGGAGCTTTTTCATTTTTTATCCAAATCTCCCTGTGTTTTTTTTTACAGTTAAAATATTACCACAGTTATTTTATATGTCAATATGTTTCGACGGGTAAAACCGCCAAAAGGTTCAACATAATAGTCCTTTTCCCGCTAATTCAAACACGAAATCTCCATTTTTTATCCCTTTTTCGTTTTTTCTCTTTTTTTCCTAATGTTTCAGTTTTCAGTTTTAAATTTTAAGTTTTCACTTGCCCTTCTCCGCCTCTCCTGTCATAGGCACAAACCTGACGGGTATAACGCTCCTCTTCTCCAGTTTTCCGCCTTTTTTCACTGCCACAATCAGCTCCTGATACAATCCGCCTACGGGAATTACCAGCCTGCCGCCTTCAGCAAGCTGGTCTATGAGCGGTTGAGGTATGCGTTCCGGAGCCGCAGTAACCATAATGGCGTCAAACGGAGCCTGCTCAGGCCAGCCCTTATATCCGTCGCCTGCCCTTACATGAATGTTTTTATA
>DSBP01000301.1 GCA_011049465.1 bacterium
ATTCAAGGCCATACCAAACATCAATGCACCTCAGCGGTCAAGACGCACTAACACCCGCGCAAGCCTAACCGCGGACATTCACGAGTCAACAGAATGACCGGGCTCCCCGCCGATGTAAATCGGCGAAATTTCTCCGCTGCCTGCCCCGGCCCACCTCCAGTAGGGCAATTTACAATTTGGAATTTGCAATTTACAAGTGGACGACAAAGAAGAAACGAACCGGTTTTTGCAGGTTGCTAAACAAGTATTGCCCCAAAACACAATCGGGCAAATACTTAATCCCCTCACCCCCGGCCCTCTCCCAAGTGGAGAGGGGACGCTTTAACAACACAGGCAAAAACAGAGATCATGAAAACAATCCTCCTGTTTTTTGCGGGAAAATTCGGCTGAATGTATGATATAATTTTTCCATGAACAGCCACATACGCATAACAGGAAAATTTCAGGAGCTTGCTCTGCTTGCGGCGGTTTTTCTTTCGCCTCTTGTATTCTGGCTCCCTGTCAACGAGGCGTTTGAAACGCCGAAGACCACCGTCTTTTACTCCCTTCTCGGCCTCTCAGCCGCGCTCCTGCTCTCAAGGCAGTCCCTCTCCGGCTCCTTTTCATTCAAATGGACGGGCTTTTCGCTTCCCGCGGCAGCCATAATCCTCGTCTCAATCCTCTCAATGCTCAAGGGCGCCGCCCTCAACATCCACGCCCTGCCGCTTCACTGGCAGTTCACAAAGCTTGTCTGCTCAGCAGCGCTCCTTTACTTTCTTATCATTAACACCTTTACCCGCGCGGGCCTCGGCCGCATCCTCTTTTTCATCTTCCTAGCCCATTTCCTCGTTGTCACCTACGGCATATTCCAGTACGCGGGCATTGACATGATTAAATGGGTCTCATTCGGCAAGGGACGCGTCTACTCGACCATGGGCAACCCTGACTACATGTCAGCGCAGTTTTCCCTGCTGATTCCCGTCATGCTCGGTGTCATGCTATCACCCGTAAACAAACTCGCCCGCTTTTTTACCGGGCTCTACCTCGCGTTCATGATTTTTCTTGTCATTGTCGCGCAGGGCCGCGGCGCTTGGCTCGGCTTTTTCGGCTCGCTTGTTTACATGGCAGCGCTTTTGTGGCTGAAAAACGGCAAAGAGTATTTCATAAAGCACAAGCCCCTCTTTGCCTCCATCCTCGCGCTCATAATAATATTTTCAATCGCGCTTTACCAGCCGCTCAAAGAGCGGATAAAACACGGGCTGAGCTTTACAAGCGACTCTGTGGCAGTGAGGCTCCACTACTGGGAGTCAGCGCTCCACATGGCAGCAGCGAACCCGATTTTAGGCGTGGGCATGGGCGGGTTTTCCCTCAACTCAGCCTTTTACCAGCGCAAAGTGCTTGACAGGTGGGAAAAGGCCGCGCCTGAGATGGCAGCCATAGTCGAGCCGCATGTTGAGCTTTACACGCACAATGACTTTCTGCAGAACCTGGCAGAAAAGGGGTTTTTGGGGCTGTCAGTATTTTTATGGGTTGTGCTGGCGGGCCTGCTCCTTCCGCTGCGAATGATAAAAGAGGGGCAGGACATATTCACACGCAACCTCCTCGTAGGCCTCTCAGCCGCGTCAGCCGCATTTATAATAAACGGTTTCTTTAATTTTCCGTGGCGCGTCGCTCCCACGCTCATCCTGCTCTGGGCGCTCTACGGCGTATTCTCGCTTCATGAGCGCAAAACCGCCGTGAGAAGGGAAAAAACCGGCCTTTATAAAATTATCATGCCCCTCTCCCTTGCCGCTGCCGTAATCTTTTCAGCTGCCGCGTTCCTCTCCTTTTTCTCAAACTCCTCAATAAAGGCGGGCCAGGCGCAATTTGCAGCGGGCCGTTACGAAGAGGCGCGCAGCACCTTCTTAAGGGGCTTGAGCTCAAACCCGCGCGGCACTGATGTAATTGAGCTGGTGCTCTACTGCGGAAACAGCTTTAACGCGCTGGGCGACGTTGATTCCGCGCTGAAGCAGTACAAGCGCGGCCTGCTCATGTTCCCGCACTTCATAGAATCGCGCTACAACATAGCCAATGTTTACATGAACAACGGTATGTTTGACGAGGCAATGGCGCAGTACGAAAAGGTCCTGGAGCTCAACCCCAAGTTCACGGCCGCTATGAACAACATGGCGAACATTTACTACAACAGCGGAGAGCTTGAAAAGGCAATGCCGTTATACAACCGGGCGCTCGCGCTCAAACCCTCTCTCACAGAGGCGAGGTTCAACCTGGCCGCGGCCTATTTCAGGCAGGCCAGGTACAAAGAGGCGCACGAAGAGTTCAGCAAAGTGCTTGAATACAACCCGGCCTATGAGCCGGCAAAAGAGTGGGCAGAGCGGACAGGGAGACTTACAACTGAAAACTGAAAACTTAAAGTTTAAATCGAAGTCCTTTTACAAACTCCTCAAAATAAACCACCCTCTGCTCGTCGCTCTTCGTAAAAAGAAACGGAGAGACGTCAGCCGCAATTCTTTTCATGTTTAAACCCGCTGTTTTCCTTAAAAGCGCCTCTTTTAACTCTTCAACACCGGATATTCCCGTCCTTAATTTTAAATATTTATAGTCCGGCTCCGTAAAAGCGGAGAGAAAAGTAACATCATAAAAATCCCTGCCCTTTTCCCTGCGCCTGCCAAGCAGCGCCGCTATTTTCATTGAGAGTAAAACCGGCGGTGCCGGCACTACGACTCTTGCGAATACCCCGAACCTGTTGATAACGCGGGTTTCACTCTCATACTTCACGCCCTGCGGTTCCGCGTCTATCTGTAAAAGCAGTTTTTCATTTTCATGGCCCGACAGCCCATACCTGAAATAAATTGAGTTAAACCTCAGAAAACACCTGAAAGCGCCCTTAAAAGAAAAATCCGCTTCATTATCATAACCCTCAAGGCTGAGTTTTCTTGATATCTCCTTCAATGACCGCGTAAAACCCTCTTTGGTTGCCCCTGTATTGTCAAAATCAAGATCCTCTGAAAAACGCAGGCTCTCATGGCACAGCCTGATCGCGGTTCCTCCGATAAATATCATCTTCGCGCCTTCGGCGCCGGAGTATAAGTATCCCAGCACCCTGCATTGAAGGTACTCGGCCAGTATATTGCGCTTAAAACCCCGCAGTTCCTGCGGGTAGTGTTTCAGCAATGATTCCAGTGCTATCATAAAAAAGCCTCCCTGACGGTTTCCATCACTCTCGTATCCCCCATCTTTTCCGCGCTCTTAATCAGCCCCTTCTTTGTCTCCATGGAGAAAAACCGCCGGGTATCAAGCCGCAGTTCCGCGATTGCCTCCTTTGAACGCAGGGAAGCATCAAGGTATATAAGGTCCAGAAGCGCCTTTGAGGGCGAGGCCATCAGGAACCCCCCGTCTTCCGAATAACCCCAAAAGTGCTTTACAAGGCACTTCCTGTAGATAAAACGCCCAAACGGCGTATTAAAGTTCTTTGTCTTTCTTGTTGTAATGGAAGTAACAGTGACCGGCCTGTCAGGAATAAGGCCGTAGCTGCTCAGGGCGCTCTGGGTTGATATGTAAGAGGGTTCGTATATCCTGTTTGCCGCGGAAAAAAGAAAGCGCTCGTCAGGCGTAAAGGAAGAGAGGATGTAATAGTTCCTGACAAACTTCTTTATATAACCCTTCTTCAGCCAGTCATTAAGGCGCGGCCTGTGAAATCCGGGCTCAACCAGCCTTGCTTCATTTACGCTGAAAAGCTTCTGCCCGCCGAACTTCTCCAGCATTTTTGTATATCGCATATAATTCTCCAAGATACGCTTTTTAGTATCTATTGGAATTATACATTAAGCTCCGGACGTTGTCAAGTTTTATTCTGTTCCCAGAAACCGCAATAGGAACAATTGAAAAGGCCGTTTAATCCATGTATAATAACGTTATCAACGCGTTAAATACATTCACCCAACGGGTGAGAAGGAGAAAACGGCCCATGAATAGTATA
>DSBP01000087.1 GCA_011049465.1 bacterium
CATCTATAGCGGCGTTTTTTGCAGGAATATCAGAGGTCAACCCGCTTCCCGCTCATTATTACTGCCGCGAATGCGGGGTATTTGAGGCTGCGGATACAGAGCTTGCCGGAATAGATTTGCCGGAAAAAAAGTGCGCCTTATGCGGGTGCAAAATGGGGAGAGACGGGTTCAATATTCCGTTTGAGACGTTTATGGGTTTTAAAGGGGACAAGATACCGGACATTGACCTTAATTTCTCCGGTGAATACCAGGATAAGATACACAGGTTTATTGAGGATTTTTTCGGAAGCGAAAATGTATTCAGGGCGGGCACAATAGTTACGGTTCAGGGGCAGGCTGTGCGAAAGGATTTTATTGAAAAATACAGCGAAAAGACAGGAAAGAAGATAAAAGAGGCGGAAAAAGAGAGGCTGGCAAGAGGGTGTTCCGGAGTAAAGCGTTCTACGGGGCAGCACGCAGGCGGGCTTATGCTGCTGCCTGAGGGAAAGGAAATTTATGATTTCACGCCGATACAGCACCCTCCAAAGAACGAGAAAATTATAACAACGCATTTTGAGTTTGGGACACTGCACGATACGCTGATAAAAGTTGATGCGTTAGGGCATGATGTGCCTACCAGTCTCAAACGTATATGCTCCGCGCTTAATATAAGAGTGGAGGACATACCCCTTGACGACCCCGATACAATGAAGCTGTTCAGCGGGGTTAAGGTGATAGGCGTTGACCCGAAAAATTATAACCCGCCCGTAGGAACGCTTGGAATACCCGAATACGGCACAAAATTCACGAGGGACATGCTGGCAGCAACAAAGCCATCCACATTCAGCGAGCTTGTCTATATTATGGGGCTTTCCCATGGCACGGATGTGTGGAAAAACAACGCTGAAGAACTGATAAAGTCAAAAACAGCCGTGCTTAAGGAGGTTATTTCGGTAAGGGACGACATAATGAATTATCTCATAGGAAAAGGGCTCGCGAAAGACATGGCTTTTAATATTACGGAGATGGTAAGAAAGGGAAAGGGGCTGGCCAGAGGGCAGGAAGAGGATATGCGAAAACACAAGGTTCCGGAGTGGTACATTGATTCCTGCAGGAAAATAGGCTATATGTTTCCCAAGGCCCATGCTGTTGCTTACGCCATTATGTCATTCAGAATAGCCTATATTAAGGTTCACAGGCCTGAATATTTTTATGCCGATTATTTTAACAGGGAGTTAAAGGGGTTTGACCACGGATTCCTATCCTATGGAATCAAAGAGGCGAATACCGCTAAAAAACATCTTGAGGCCGCCGGAATGAGGCTTGAAAAAAAGGAAAAGGACAGGCTCAAAGTTCTTGAGGTCTTGTGCGAGATGAAGGAGAGGGGGTTTGGTTTTCTTGATGTTGATCTTTATCTCTCGGATCCGTTTCTGTTCAGGGTTGAAAATGGAAGCATACGGCCGCCGCTTTCCATAGTCCCGGACCTGGGGGAGTCGCTTGCGGCCGCTTTTGGAAAGGAAAGGGAAAAGTCGAAATTTTCCTCACTTGAAGACATGATTAAAAGAACCCGCGCAAATAAAAATGTTGTTGAATTTATCAGGAAAAACAATATCGCAAAGGGGATTCCGGAGTCGGACCAGACCGCGCTTTTTTAAGCGCTGCAGGGAGATGACGAGGACAGGATGAGCATAAAGATAAAAAAAGAGGTTTTCTTTGCTGTTATAGCGGCGGTTTTTGCGGCGGTTTCGATACACCCGCTTTTTTTTCTTAAGGATACACCCTGGCTTCTTTTTGGGGTTTATATCATCCTTGGTGCAACAGCCCTTTTTTTTACGCAGGATGTTAAAATTGAAAAAAAAACAGCGGCAAGGCTGGTTTTTTTTACTGCGGGAGCGCTTGTCCTGGCTGCGGGACAGTATATTTTTTCCTTTTATGACCACCGGTTGATTCTGTACGGCACGGCAGCGTATGCTGCGGGAATCGCGCTCATAGCTGCCTCTGCTTTTAAAACGGGCGAAAGCCCGCCTTCTCCGCCCGCGGTTAAGATAAAACCGATTTACGAAATATCTGCTGTTATATTGTTGTTTGCCGCGGCGCTTGCGCTGAGGCTTGTCCTGCTGGGTTCGCTGCTGCCGGGAATCTGGTTTGATGAGGCTATGAACGGGTTTGAGACAATCCGCCTTCTGAATGAAAAAAGCATACATGTTTTTGTGGAGAGGTTCACCAATATGCCGGCTATGTTTTTCTACCTGGCGTCAATCCCGGTAAAGGCCGGAGGATTAAGCATAGAGGCTGTCCGAATTATGCCTGCTTTTTTTGGGGCGCTGACAGTGGCCGGTTTTTACTTTTTGTTAAAACAGATTTTTAAAAGCGCAATGTGGGGTTTTTTCGGGGCTTTTATGCTTGCTTTTTCCGGCTGGCACATTACTTTCTCGCGGGTAGGTTTCCTTGGGATGCTGGCCATGTTTCTTGCGGTAGTGTTCCTCTATTTTTACCTGAGAACTGTTGAAACCGGAAAAACAGGGGACGCGGCAGCCGCGGGCTTAAGCCTCGGGCTCGCTCAATACACTTTTACGGCGGCAAACCTGCTTCTTCCGATAGCGGGGTTTCATTTGCTTTACCTGCTGTTTTTCGGGCGGCGGATGGGCAAAACGCTTAAGGGCCGGGCAGTTACGGTTATGGTGCTTGTTTTTGCCGTGGTAATAATACCGCTTGCCCATTACGCGCTCAACAGCAAAGGCAAGTTTCTCAGGAGGGCCGGTGATGTATCAATATTGGCCGATGTTAAGAATAATTCCATTGCCGAATCGCTTAAAAGGAATATCAGAGTTTACGGGCTGTCGTTTCACTTTGAAGGGGATTATAACGGCAGGCATAACCTATATAAAAAACCGCATCTTGACCACATAACAGGCGTTCTTTTTGCTGCGGGAATCGGAGCCGCGGCCATGGCGGGCGCAGGGTTGTTTTTTCTCTGGTTTATTGTAATGATGTCTGCGGGGCTGCTGACAGTGACTATTGAGGCGCCGCAGGCTTACAGGATACTGTGCGTTATTCCGGTTATTTACATCTTTGTAATATTCGGGTTAAGGCACTTTGAAACCATACTCGCGCAAATAACCGGCAAAAAAAGGTTTTTCCCCGTTATTCTTGCCGCGATAGCCCTGGTTTCCGCTGTCGTGAATGTACACAGGTATTTTGTCCTGTATCCCGCTCACGAGGCTACGTACATGTCGTTTGCCCCCGAAGCGAATAAGGCGGCAGAAATCATTCTGAGAGAGCGGAACTATTATCCTTTTGTGTCCGCCGCGAAAAAAATGTATGGGTATTACGGGTGGGAACAAAAGGTAATCGCGGATTTTGTGTGCTATGAAGAAAACATAAAGTATTCAATGAACGCGGGGGAGCCGCCTTATAAAATCGGGCGAAGCAGCATTGAGGGCAGGGACGGTATTGTTTTTATTATGAGGCCCTCGGATGAAGACGCAAACAGAAGGATAGAAAGGGAGTTTAACCCGGGAAAAAAGGAAGAATACATAAACCCTTACAGCAAAGAGCCCATTATCATATGTTATTATGTTCCGGCAGAAAACATCTTAAGCGCTGCTGAAAATAATTATGTTTATATAGCGGACTGAAGGAGAAAAGGAGGACGTGATGAGAAAAGGTATTTTTGCGGCTGTTTTAATTTTGTGGATTCCGCTTTGCTGCTTTGCGGAGAGCGGGACGGAGGTGAAGAAATATGATTTTTCTTTTTACATGCTTATTCAGTCAAAATCCCTGAAAAGAGCCGAAAGGCCGGATTTTGGATACAGGTTAATGAAAACTTTTCCTCTTAAGGTTAAAGAATTCACATTTCCCGCTCCTTATCTCGACTACAACGCGAGGGGGTTTAAGGAAAAAACAGAAGAGGTTATTTTAGGGCATTTAAGCGAGGCGCGAAAGAAAAATGCCGTAAGAGTGGCTGACAGCATA
>DSBP01000267.1 GCA_011049465.1 bacterium
GTATATAACCCCACGTCAAGCGGGGACCTGGGTTTCCAGGGTTATTCATTCGGGTATGATGCCAATACAGGCGTTACAAAGACAACTTCGGTTGTGTCAACGACAACGGTTATTGTCCAGTCGCCGGTAAATCTCGCGGCGCAGTTTAACGCGGTTCCTGCGGCGGTAAATCTGGGCAGGGAATTTACCTTTACGATGACAGTGACCAACACAGGACAGTCAACCGCTGATTCTGTGGCGCCGACGCCTGACCCGATAACAATTTTAGGGTTGGGTTCTGTTATAAGGCAGACAGGGCCGCAGCCCGGGCCGCAGACGCTGACAGGCGGGTCGTCCGCTGTCTTTACCTGGACATACTCCGCAGCAGGAACGGGTTCTGTCCATTTCTCGGCGCGCGCGTCAGGGATTGACTCGAATACGGGCGGCGCTGTGAATTCCGCGCCAATGTCGAGCTCGTGGATCAGAGTCGAGAGGGAAGCGGATTTAATATCATCGGTTGCGGCTTATCCGCTGACCGTCTCTGAAGGCGAGCTTATTACGGTTGTTATGACCGTGACAAACTCAAACTCCGGAGGAGCTGCAGCGCTTAATGTCTCGCCCTCGGCAATGGACATAACAGGGACAGGTTCTGCTGCCATGGTTTCGTCACCGTCGCCGCTCACCGTGACGTCAATAGCGGGCAGCGGCTCGCACAGTTTTACCTGGATTTATACGGCATCAACAGCCGGCGGGATATCTTTCAGCAACAACGCGACAGGCAGGGACGCGAATGACGTGCCTGACAGGATAGTGAGTTCAGTCAAGAGCGGCTCGCCTGTAATTACAATTCTTGAGGCGGCTGTGCTCTCTTCGGCAATATCAGAACAGCCGCTAAATATGAGTGTCGGCCAGAGTTTTACTGTGATTGTGACTGTGACAAATACGGGAACAGGCAGCGCAACTGACGTTTACCCGTCGGAGCTGATAAAGACCGGAGGAGCAGGATTCTCGCTTAGCTCATCGCCTACAGCCAAGGCCTCGCTTAACCCGGCTGAAACAGCTCGTTTTACATGGATATATACGGCTTCATCTGTGGGCACTGCTGATTTTTCGACAAGGGTGTCGGGAACGGATGTTAACAGCTCAAAGACAATACATTCCGCTTATTTAAAGACAAACATTGTATCTGTGCAGACGCCGCCGAATCTTACGGCCGGTTTTTATCCGCTTCCTGACAATGTTTCCACAGGGCAGGTTGTAACAGTAAGCATGCTTGTATCAAACACGGGAGGCACGTCCGCGCTGTCTGCCATGCCTGAGGAGCCGGGCCGGCAGGGAGCAGGCGTGTTGACGCTGTTAAGCGCGCCGGGGGCTGTAACAATACCCGGAGGAGGGGCGGCGAATTTTACCTGGACATATTCCGCGACAGGCGCGGGGACAGTGGGGCTGACCTCAAGGGTTAACGCTCTTGACGCGAATACGGGCGGGACTGTAAGCTCAAATATTGCAAATTCCGAAACCATAAATGTAATGAACGCGGTAAACCTGCTCGCGTCGTTTGTCAGCGCGCCGTCAGTATCCAATGACGGAAGCACTTATACGGTTTATATGTCGGTTACAAATTCGGGGCAGGCGCTCGCGCAATCGGCGCAGGCACACATGTCGTGGCAGCAAACAGCCGGAAGTGCTGCGATTAATGTGTTGTCGGGCCCTGTTCCTGCATCCACGGATATAGCAGGAGGCGCGTCACAGCTGTTTATGTGGACGTATAACGCGAGCGGAGAAGGCACGGTCCGGTTCAGCGGGTTCGCCGCGGCTGTTGACGCCAATACCGGGCAGCAGGTTACCTTTACGGCGTCTGTTGCTGATGTGATTGTCCAGACACCCGCGCCTGTCCTGGCTAAACCGGATATTATTCTTATGCCTTCGCAGGTCAGCGTCGGGCAGGTTATTACTGTAATAATGAGGGTCACAAATAACGGGCTTGCGGATGCCCTTGCCACAACACCCTCAGCAAGCGCTTATGCGGGAAATGTTGTTGAAATATCAGGGCCCGTGCCTGCTTATGCGGATATCCCGGCAAACGGCGGTTTCGCGTCATTTACATGGACATATACGCCTTATGCCCCGGGAAGCGCGGCGTTTACAGGCACGGCAAGCAACGGCCCGGTAACGTCGCCCGAGGGACAGAGTAATACAATACTTGTGCAGTCAAAACCTGTTATATCCTCAGAGGCAGGAGCGCTTGTTTCGCCCGTAAGCGCGGGCCAGGCAATAACCGTAATAATGACGGTTTCAAACAGCGGTGAAGCGTCCATAAGGGATATTTTCCCGTACCTGCTTCGGACAGGCGACGCTTCAAGCCTTTCTCTTGTATCCGGGCCGCTGCCCGCGACAGCGCTTATACCGGGCGGAGGACAGGAATCATTCACGTGGATTTATAATACGATGAATAACGGGACAGTCGGTTTTTATTTTGAGGCCTCGGGAAATGACGTAAATTCCGGGGAACTGATTGAGGCGGATCCGTTAACAACCTCAAACATAACGATAGAGAGCCCGGCAAACCTTGTCAGCCAGATACTTATGCCCGCGACAGTTACGATAGGCCAGCATTATACGGTTCAGATGGTTGTGTCAAACACAGGCAACGCGGGCGCGAATAACGCGGCGCCGTCATCGCTTTACCTGAGCGGAGCGGGTACAAGCATAAGGATAAGCGGGCCGCAGCCGCCGAATTCCTATATCGCGGGCGGAAGCCATATTGTATTCAACTGGACGTATTCCGCGTCCGGGACAGGAAGCGTTAATTTTACGGGGAGCGCGTCAGGCACGGATGAGAACAGCGGACAGCTTACAACGAGCGGACAGGCGTCGCGGAGCGTTATAGTCCAGAAAAAGCCGGAACTTTCACTCAGCATGGCGGCTTCGCCGTCTACGGTCAAGACAGGCTCGCAGATAACGGTTATAGCCAATGTGACAAACAACGCGGGATGCGCGACAGCAGTGGGAGTATCCATAACGCCTCAGGATCTCGGCAAGCTGATTGACAGCGCTGCCTCCGCGAATCTGGTGTCAGCGCCCTCGCCAATATCCAAAAATGTGGCAGGGGGGGCGTCACAGCATTTCACGTGGATATACGGGACAGGCAGCGGCGAAGGGGCTGTAAGTTTTACGGGCACGGCAATAGGCGCGGATAATAATACAGCGGCTTTTGCGCAAAGCAGCCAGGCGCAGTCAAACACGGTAACTGTTCAGGCAAGCGCGGTTCTTGTCAGCGAACTTATACTGTTTAACAGCACGGTAAGCGTGGGACAGTCTTTCACGGTGCTTATGAGCGTGACAAATGAGGGCGGCGCTGTCTCGAATTCTGTTAACGCGGTTGCCAACCTTACCATAGAGAATACCGGCAGCGGGAACGCGGTTAAGACAAACGGGCCAGTCCCGTCAAATGTCAGCTTGAACCTGGCGGAAAACCGGGTATTTACATATGTTTACAGCGCGTCACAGGCCGGTACGATACTTTTTAGAGGCAACGCATCGGGGTATGACAATGTTTTTGGGCTGATAACATCTCCGGTTACGGCAAGCCCGTCTCTCCAGATAGAAAATGCCGCAGCTCTCGCGGCGACTGTCTCGGCTCAGCCGTCTGTTGCGAGTACCGGGCAGATAATAACGGTTGTTATGGTTGTTACAAATACCGGAGGCGCAACTGCGGTTGGCGCGGTTGGAGTTACTCCTGTTGTTGCGGGAACAGGCCAGGCAATGCTTCTTACGCAGCCCGCGCCTGTTGACATACCCGGCAACTGGACTGAGAATTTTACATGGACATTCTCAGCCACTTCAGCCGGAAGTGTGAGGTTTACAACAAGGGCAGCGGCAATTGATGAGAACAGCGGAAATATAATTACTACCCCGGAATTAACAACCGCGAACATCCTTATAAGCAACGCGGCTTCGCTTACCGCAAA
>DSBP01000138.1 GCA_011049465.1 bacterium
ATACTATTCATGGGCCGTTTTCTCCTTCTCACCCGTTGGGTGAATGTATTTAACGCGTTGATAACGTTATTATACATGGATTAAACGGCCTTTTCAATTGTTCCTATTGCGGTTTCTGGGTTATGAATTTAAACTTTCATTTAATCTGCCCTGTGTGGTATACTCATTTTTGTAATCCAAACAGAGAAGGAGAAACAGATGCGCATAGGAATTGCGGGCGCGGGAATAGCCGGGCTTACTGCGGCTTACCGGCTTTCAAAGGCAGGGCACAAAGTAACGGTATTTGAGGCTGATACTCAGCCGGGCGGGCTTGCGAAAAGTTTTGATTTCGCGTCCGCGAAACTTGACTGTTTTTACAGGCACATATTCAAAAGCGACACGGACATAATAAATCTTATAAATGAAACAGGGCTCGGCGGGAGCCTGCGCTGGATAGAGTCAAAGCTCGCGTTTTATTCAGGCGGTAAAATATACGGCTTTACGACGCCGCTTGACCTCCTCTCTTTCACCCCTCTGCCCTTTATTGACAGGATAAAGCTGGGGCTCATGGGCCTTTACCTGAAATCCGTCAAAAACTGGAAAAAATACGAGAAGATAACCGCGAAGGAATGGGTTGAAAAATACGCGGGTAAAAATGTTTACCGTGTTGTATGGGGGCCCCTGCTTGAGCAGAAATTCGGCGCGCTTGCCGGAGAAATCGCCATGACCTGGCTGTATGGCAGGATTGCGGCGCGGTTTGTGTCGAGGGAAAAAGGCGGGGCAAAAGAGGTGCTCGGGTACCTTGAGGGCAGTTTTCAGAAGCTGATTGACGCGCTTGAGGCGGAGATAATAAAAAACGGCGGGGAAACCATAAAAGGCGCGGCTGTGACGGGCGTTATTGAGAAAGAGGGCGCTGTGACGGGCCTTCGCGCCGGCTCAAAGGAATATCCGTTTGACAGCGTGCTTTTGACCTGCGCGCCCGCTCTTGCTGTCAAGCTCGCGGATTTCGGCGGGCTTAAGGAGAGGCTGAAAAAGCTTAAATACTTCGGCGCCATGAATATTGTCATGCGGATGAAAAAACCCCTGAGTAAAACATACTGGCTGAATGTGGCTGAGCCGGGGAGCCCTTTTGTGTGCGTGGTTCAGCACACAAATTTTATGACGCGCGCGGAGTACGGCGGCGACTGCGTGGTTTATCTCGGCAAATATCTTTCGCCGGATGACAGCCTTTATAAGGCGGATAACGGGGAAGTGAAGAAAAAGTTCTTTGATTACCTGAAGAAAATATATCCGGATTTTGACGAAAATGACGTCATTGAATGGAAAATTTTCAGGGAGCCCTTTTCACAGCCGCTTGTCTTTAAGGAACATTCAAAAGTCATGACCGGGTATAAAACGCCGGTCAAAGGGCTTTACCTCGCCAATATGTCCATGATATACCCCGAGGACAGGGGAATGAGCTACAGCGTCAGGCTCGGCAATGAGGCCTCAAAAATAATAATGGAAGACGCGGATGGAGGCGGCAGGGCATGAAAATTTCAGCTTTTTTTCCGGCTTACAATGAGGCGCAGAACGTGGGCGGCCTCGCCGTTAAAACTTCGAAAGTGCTCTCCGGGTTGTGCGATGAATACGAGGTTATTGTGGTAAATGACGGCTCAAAGGACAATACAATAGAGGTTGTTGAGGCTGTCATGAAAAGCGACCCTTCCGTAAAACTGATTAACCATGAAAAAAACAAGGGTTACGGCGGCGCCGTGAGGACGGGTTTGAGCGCGGCCAAATATGAGTGGGTCTTTTTCACGGACGGAGACGGGCAGTTTGATGTCGCTGAGATTCCGCTGCTTGTTGAGCTGTCAAAATCGTGCGACCTTGCCGTGGGCTACAGGATAAAGAGGGCCGACCCGTTTATACGCAAGGTGAACGCTTTTATGTGGGGCACGCTTGTAAAGCTTCTTTTGGGGTTCAGGGTGAAGGATGTTGACTGCGCCTTTAAACTGATAAAAAAAGAGGTGATAGAGAGGGCCGCGCTTGAGTCTGAGGGCGCGCTCATATCAACGGAACTTCTTGCAAAAGCGGCCAGGATGGGGTATATAATTAAAGAGACAGGCGTTAACCATTACCCGAGGCGCGCGGGAACGCAGACAGGCGCGAATCCAAGGGTAATACTAAGGGCATTTGTGGAGCTTTTTAAGTTCTACGGAAAGATGCGGTCATGGGGAAAGTAAAGTTTATCGCGGCGCTGGTTTTGCTGCCGGCGGTTTTATTCGCGGCAGGCGGAACAACAGGCGCTGACATCTTAAAGCTTAATACGGGCTGCAGGGCAATAGCCATGGGCGAGGCCTTTTCAGCTGCCGGAGACAGGGCAGAGTCGCTGTGGTATAACCCCGCGGGTATCGCGTTTCACAAAAAACACTCGGTGTTTTACAGCCACCATCTTATGGCGCATGACGTGACTGCCGTGCAGGCGTCCTACGCGGGCGAGGTTGAGACATTTTTATTGGACGGAAAAGGGGGCCTCTTTTTTGTGTGGCGCTTCCTGCCGCTTATAGATAATGAAGACGCGGAAGACGAGCCTGTTGAGTATTACGATGTTGTGTTCGGGGGCACGTTCGCCATGTCATTAAACCAGATTGTCCGTGAATGGCCCTCTGATATAGGGATAGGCATTGCGGCGAAGATAGTGCTTGAGCAGATAGGGCCGCATTCGGGCTCAACGATTGCTTTTGACGCGGGCGTGAAATACGAGCCCGCTGACACAGGGCTGGCCTTCGCGCTTGCAGTTCAAAACGCGGGGCTTCCCATAAGGGCGATAAGGGGCGCGGGCGAGCCTGATGACCCGTCTTTTGAGGAGTTTCCCATTCCCCTGACGGCAAGGGCGGGAGCTGCGTACAGGTTCAGCGTTGACGAGAACAACAGGTCGCTCATTGCCCTTGATTATATGCACGACCTGTATGATTATCCGAGGGCGGCCGTAGGGCTCGAGCACGGAATACTTGAGCTGCTGTATTTGCGCGCCGGATACAACACCTCATTTGACACAAGAAACCCCGCTTATGTGTCTGCGGGCGCGGGCATTTACACAACGCAGTTTGATGTTTCTGTGGGCATTAATTACGCCTACAGGGTTTCACTCTTCGGAAGCCTAAACGCCCCGCTCAACAGCCACTTCTTCTCCGCGGATGTGAGGTTTTAGAGGGAGAAAGAAACTGAAAGCTGAAATCTTAAAGTTGAAAGTTAAGACAAACCCATAAAAACCCATCCCTCCGCAGTTCATTATCAACGGTTGAGGTTTGTTTTAACCTGAAACCTGAAACTTTGAATTGCCATGCTTGAGGTGGGCCGGGGCGGCCGGCGGGTATAAGGCTATTTACAATTTCCATTTACATTTGTATTAAATACTAATGGCTATTGTTATTCTTAATTCTTAGTCGTATTAAGAGAACAACGTATGATTTAGTTTCCGGTTTCTTCCCGTCTTTACCGCCGTCTTTGTTCCCGCTGTTGTAGCCGCGAACTTCAGTTCGCGTGCCTTTCAGATTCCGTTTTCAAATACCGCGGACTAAAGAGGCTGTCTCAAAACCCCGCTTCGGGACGCGCAGGAGCGCGTCCCCTACAATAGAATAAAGGCATTTGTAGGGACAGCGCTCCCGCGCTGTCCGTTTATTACGGGTTTTGAGACAGTCTCTAAAGTCCGCGCCTGCATTAAACCAAGCAGCCGCCCCGTACCGAGGGATTTAAGGAAAGAGGAAAAGGATGCGAGAACGGGAAAGGTAAATTTCCGGCGTAATAGGGGTAAAAGTGTGATATATTCCAAAAACTCGTTTGAAAAAGTGGCATAGATTGCCAAAAGTCGTTTGAAAAATGTGCGAAAATAACACAAAAGTCGTTTGACAAATGTGTTTGTTGTGGATATAATTGTAACAAGAGGTGAATATGTACAGAAAATTAATAGA